>NZ_BBTF01000027.1:0-54887 GCF_000876115.1 Acinetobacter sp. NBRC 110496 | reverse complement strand
TATTGAATAAAAAGATATTAAAATTTTCGAAAATCATTTTCTTTTCTATCCACACAGTCCATGACAGTTTTATAACAGCACTTTACTAGATAAAAATGAAATAATTGTGAATTTTTTCTATTTTATTTTTCAATTAATTAGATAACAAAAACAAAGTTTTTTATCTATTCAAAACGAGAATAGTCTCTCATTTTATAGAATAAATAGGATGGCTTCATCCTATTTATTGCTGATATTTACTTTTTTAGAATTTAAATTCTAAACCGCTGCCTACAACAGGTTGCTTATCTTTCGCACTCGCCTGCTCAAAGGTTGAATAACCTGCATAACCATAGAGTTTCACTTGCTTATTAAATGAATAATCGGTACCCACCAGTAATTGCTTCGCATCAAAATCTGACTCACCATTTTTAAAGCTGGTTGAATTTTGGCTATACTGAGCTTTCACTGCCCATTTGGATTGATTCGGCAATTTATATTCAGCACCAATCAGCCAGCCTTGTGAATCATCAATATTCATCGCGGCCTGATCATTGCCTTTTTTATCCGCAACTTTAGAGGTCTGGTAAAGCGTTTTCAGAGCTAGTCCTTCAATTGGTGTCAAACGACCAATGACACGGACTGTATTCGCAGCTGCGAAGACCTCCTCCACTTGGGTTTCAGTCTCTGCCGCATTCAACAAACCATGTCCTAAAAAGTCACTTGGAATAGCCTTATCATAGCCTAAACCCACTAAAAATAATGGATGGCTATAACTGAGCGATGCAGACCAAGCATCTCCTAAACCGCGTCCCGCAACATTTACACCGCCACGTTTGTCATCTTCAATCCCTCGACTCTCGCCTGTTGCAAGTAAAACACTGGCTTCGATATTACCGCCATTCAATGCAATTTCAGGTGAGTCATAGACCACGACATTATTGACCCGGTTTTCACCCGTCATAATACCCGTAATATCGGCTTTATTACTGATATAGTTATTAAAACTATCTACAGGGCTGGATAAATCCTTTAATGGTGTATTATGTTTACCAACTTTAATTGCACCAAAACGGTCATCTTTTAATCCAACAAAACGATTTCGTTGCGACCAGTCTGTTTTATCACCATCTGCGTAAAATGCCCATTCTGCTAAATAAATCGCACTTAAATGTTCGGTTAATTTTTCCTCACCCTTGATCCCGAGAAATGAACTATTACTGTTCACTTTCCATACGTCACGATTAGATGAATTTGCATTTATTTCAGGCAAATAATCCAAACTTACATCAATTTCTCCATAGATTTTTGGAGCTGCAAAAGTAGAACTTGCGGCAATACTCATTAGCATTGCAAATACAATTTTCATCTTCATTGTTATTAACCTAACCATCTAAAAAATTAAAAAAACACACCTATTTGGCTATATTTCAAGCAAAAAATTAAAATAAAATAGACTCAAGATAATCTGCTTTCATATTTTCCAGAATATAAAAGCATATGAATAATCCAGCTCAAATATTATAAAATGGAAAAACACCAAATATCAAAGCACTACCCATTAATATACAACAGGTAATAAATGCCCATTTCAGGGTAAACTTTTGATGATCCCCCATTTCAACAGCAGCCAAACCACATAATAAATAAGTTGAAGGAACCAGTGGAGATAATAAGTGAATGGGTTGACCGACAATAGAAGCACGTGCAATTTCAACGGGTGCAATTCCATAATGTGAAGCAGCTTCAGCCAAAATCGGTAATACACCAAAATAAAAGGCATCGTTTGACATAAAGAATGTCAATGGCATACTCAACACCCCTGTAATTGGTGCCAGATACGGTCCTAGACTAGGTGGAATCACAGCTACGAAGCCTTTAGACATCGCTTCAACCATACCTGTACCAGACAGAATTCCAGTAAAAACACCTGCCGCAAAAATAACTCCAACCACGGCCAATACACTGTCTGCATGCATTGCAATACGCTTTTTCTGCATATTGACGCAAGGATAGTTCACCACCAAGGCAATACAGAAGCCCAGCATAAACAAGATCGACATTGGTAAAATCCCTTTTACCAAAGAAGCCATTAAAACGAGCGTTAGAATACCGTTAAACCAACGTAAATGTGGGCGCTGAGCTTCTGGATCTTTGGAAATGGAAATCTCATCCGCATGACTAATATCAACCAGCTCAATTACACCTAAACGTTTGCGCTCATACATGCCATAAAGATAGGCCAAGAAGAATAACCAAGCAGCTGCCACAATCATGGATGGAATCATTGGAATAAAGACTTCACTGGCATCGACCTGTAAAGCACTTGCTGCACGTGCGGTTGGACCGCCCCATGGTGTCAAATTCATGACCCCGCTACAGAGCAACATCAGGCAGGTCATAATCAGAGGGTTCATGCCGACGCGTTTGTATAGAGGCATCATGGCTGCCACACAAATCATATAAGTGGTTGAACCATCCCCATCTAAAGAAACCAATAAAGTTAAAAATACGGTTCCTAAAGTAATTTTTAATGGATCACCTTTTACTTTCTTTAAAATCCATCTAACTGATGGGTCAAATAACCCTGAATCAATCATTAATGCAAAATATAAGATTGCAAAAAGTAGCATTACTCCTGTTGGTGCAAGTTTTTTAATTCCCTCGAGCATCGTATTGCCGAGTTCAGTTAATTGAATATGACTTAGACTGTCAAAATAAAACCCTAAGCCCCAAGCGATAATTGCAAAGATAAATGGAATTAAAATTAATGCAACTAATGCACTGAGACGTTTTGACATGATCAAATACATGAAACACATGATCATGCTGATACCTAAAAAAGTCAGCATTGAAAGCAATCCTTAGCATATTAAGTTTTTTTATTGGGTAAACCGCTACCCTAGTCCAGCACAAATTCTATGCGATTTAAGTTTAGGCAATTCATTTAATTTAATTATATGCTTAATACACTCATTCACATGAAAAATACTTTAAAATAATACAACCATATATTAAATATAAAATTATGATTATTAATGTTTTTTAATTATAAATTATATACTAAACAGTAAAACCAACCAAATAATAAACAATCAAAACAAGATATCTCTAGAATAAAAACGCCACATTATAGTGCATTTTTAGGTTAAAAAATAACTACCCGCGTTAAAACATAATCAAAGCAAATATCATTTATTTATAAAACTTCTATTCAAGTTAACATGAATTGAAGTCGACATAATTTTTAAAGCCTCAAAAACTGACAAACATTATTATAATTGCAAGATATTAAAATAAAATTAAAAAAATCATATTTTGATAAAAACAACCATTATTTAAATTCAAACCCTATTGTTTTATGCACCCTATATTCATTTGGTGAAACCCCCTGCCCAGCGTCGATAAGCTTTTCTAAATTTGAGATATCAGTAAAGCCCAATCTTTCATCAATACTCAAGCTTGAGGCCAAGTAATCCTCAGCACCCCCTCTTCTGGTGCTATCTAAAATTTACTCTTCGGTCTCCGTCAAGTACCGCTACACAGTTCGTTTAGACACATCTAGTTGCTCTGCAATTTCTTGAGCTGTTAGAAAATATCCGATTGCATGACATCTCCATCACACGCTACGAGACAGTGAAATACTTTTTGATATTTTTCAGCATAATTAGATACGGGGAAGGCTGTAATCGTTTTTTCCCTGAAATGAGGGCTTCTAACTCATTCAATCAAACTTTGCATTGAGCCAAACCAAAACTCACCGATCAATCACAGTTGCGCTTGTCTATCAGCGCTTCATATGCAATGCCTGTCCCCTCCTGCTGCAACACCTCAGCTATGGAATCGCCATGTTGCTGTATTTCATTGAATAAGCGGGTTATACCAAACAAAGTTACATTCAGATGCAATCCTGCCTGATTATATTGAGCTTTAATCACCGTATGCTTATCAGCATGTTTACGCATTTTTTCACCTCATCCCCTGAGTGATGATGCATAATGGCACGAAATTACTTTTTGTTGTCTCAATTGAATATCGACTACAAAACGCATTAATCATAAAGTCTCTTCTACTAATAAGCATGAAAGGAACAACAATGACACTTTCAACATCTCAACCATTCGGCGATTCAGCAACTGAACATATGCTTTCGGTTTTTAAACAACAACGCATCGCTTTTGATGCTCACCCCTATCCAGATCTCGATGACCGCCGCAGTAAGCTATTGCACATTAAAAAACAGATCATCCGTTATCAAGATGTCATTGCAAACGCCATTCATACTGACTTTAGTTCCCGCTCAGTTGATGAATCAAAATTACTCGATTTGCTCGGTTCAGTGCTCGCAGCAGAACATGCGATTCGCCATTTGAGACGTTGGATGCGTCCAAGCAAACGTCAGACTGAACTGCTCTTTTTATCCAACCGTTTACGTGTGCAATACCAACCCAAAGGTGTGGTTGGAGTGATTGTGCCTTGGAACTTCCCTGTTTACTTGGCCTTAGGACCCTTAATTGCTGCCATTGCTGCGGGCAATCGTGTCATGATTAAACTGCCTGAAGTGACACCTGCCACCAATGCAGTGGTGAGACGTATGCTAGCTGAGATTTTCAGTGAAGATGAAGTCGCAGTTTTTGGTGAGGAAATTCTCGACCCTGCTCAATTTACCTCCTTGCCATTCAACCATATTGTATTCACAGGTTCACCTGCGATTGGCCGTGTGGTAATGCGCGCAGCGGCTGAAAACCTTACACCTGTAACACTAGAATTAGGCGGCAAATCTCCAGCTTTCGTCAGCCGAAATTATCCTTTGGCCGATGCCGCGAAACGTATATTACATGGTAAAGCAACCAACTGTGGTCAGATCTGTGTTGCACCTGACTATGCACTGGTACCTAAAGAAAAAGTGGATGAGTTCGTCGCAGAATGCCAATCCAATTTCACCCAGATGTATGGCAACAATATTCATCATAATAACAATTACACCTCGATTATCAGTGATCGTCATCTGAAGCGTTTACTTGAGATACTGGATGATGCACAGGCCAAAGGTGCTCAAATCATTGTTTGTGGTGAGTATGATCGAGCGGAAGATGCACGTCGTATGCCTGTACATATCGTGCTGAATTGCACAGCAGACATGCGTATTCTTAAAGAAGAGCTCTTTGGCCCCGTTTTACCTGTACTTGCTTATGACACACTGGATGATGCAATTGACTATATTCAGGCAGGTGAGCGTCCTTTGGCGTTGTACTGTTTCAGCCTTGATGCGCAGGAACGTGAGTACATCTTAAAACAAACCCATTCTGGTGGTGTGACCATCAATGACTGGGGCTGGCATGTGGTCAACCATGATGCGCCCTTTGGTGGGATCGGGAACTCAGGAATGGGGACTTATCATGGTGAAGAAGGCTTCCGTGAGCTTTCACATGCGAAAACCGTATTTGCGCGCCATCGTTTCTTCCCAACGCAACTATTCTATCCGCCTTATGGAACTTGGGTACAAAAGCTTACTTTACGTTTCTTCCTGAAACAGGGTGACCCAACGCTAAAATAAGCCATAAAAATAGAAAAGCCTCATTCAGAGGCTTTTCTATTTGATATCGATGATTAAAAAATCACTTTAGCATACCGTCCTGTTGGTATTTCGGTGAACGTGGTCCATAAAGCAAACCCAAACCAGGATTATGCTGTGTCGGTGTAAATAATTGGGTATTGACGATGCTTGCCAAAGGATAAGCACGATCATTTAGGCTCCTGGCAATTTGTTCCACCAATGCACCGACCAATGAACTGAGTAAATCATTGTTGCCATTATTGCTGGATTGAACCGCTTTCTTTTCACCAGTCCAAAGGACTTCGCTACTCTTCAAATCAACCAGTTTTGCTTCCACGCTCACGGTTGCAACACTTTGAATGACTTGATATTTAGAACCATATTCTTTAATTCGAATATAGAGCGCAGCATCCGCACCAAAAATTTCCTGTAATTTCTGTGGCGAAATGCTTTGCGCATCATGACCATTGGTCACACCGTTCTCTTTAAACATCGAATCAACCACAGAAATTGGAAAAACGTAATAACCTGCTTCAGCAACAGGTGTAACAACAGTTGGCCAATAACTATAAGTTGCTTTTACCTCAGGTGAATCATTGACTGGTGGTAACACCAGAATCGATTTCGGCATATGCTGCTTATATACCGTCATGTCTTTATTCACCGCAGGAGATGATGCGCAGCCTGTAAGTACTAAACCTGCAAGCAGAAGATTAGAAACTAAAAATGCCTTGATCATGGTTTTGCAATTCCTCCATTGGCATTCATTTTCTGCAACAAGCGATTCATCAATACAGTCGATTCAGGATACACTTGTCGTTCCAATTGGAAATACTCAACTGCTTTTTGCGCATTATTCTCTTGCAAAGATAACAAGCCCAGATGTGCATATAGCCCAGGTGGAACAGCGAGATTTTTCCCTTTGGCTTTTTCGATTTCCGCTTCTAGCTTGATGATTTGTGCATTGGGTGTGGCTTTTTCTGGTGCGTTATACATCAAATACGTCTGTTGTGTATAAGAGCCCCAACTATACAGAGGTTGAGGCCCAGTAGCACAACCAACCAGCCCGATGCTGATCAAACTGGCGCAAACAATTTTTTTCATTTTACAGCGGCCTAGTTTATTGTGCAGTCCAACGGTTATTCTGAATATCAGTGACCAAATTGTTGACGGCTTCACGTACCGCTAAGTCCAGTACCTTACCATTTAAGGTCGAGTCATAAGAGGCTGTAGAGCCAAAACCAAGTACTTCACGAGCACTGAGTGCGTATTCACCCGCACCTTGTACTGAATGAACAATTTCCGACGTTTTCACATCGACAATATTCAAATTCACTTTGGCTTAAGCAATCTGTTGCTTACCACGGCCTAAAATACCGAATAATTGCTGATCACCCACTTCTTTACGGCCAAACTCAGATACATCACCTGTAATCACATAACGTGCACCTTTAATCGTTTGAGCCGTATTGCTATACCCCACTTCTTGCTTCAGTTCAGATAGGTTGTCACGATTTAAAACCGAGAAATAGCCCGTTTGCTGTAGATGGGTTTCTAAAATGGTTTTCGCCTGTCCGCCAAGACGATCGACATTGTCAGAGAAGATACCTCGCATATAGCTAGAACGATTATCAAACTTACCAATCGAAACAGGTACTTTAACCCCGTTATATTTAATCTGTTGTACCGCTGCCGTTACTTGTGGACTCTGAATTGATTTTGATGTTTCTGTGGTTGAGCAGGCCATTAAACCTAAAGAACTGAATGCGGTAATCGCTAATAATTTTTTCATTTTGACTCGAATAAGACATTAAAAAGCTTAACCAGTATATACTAAAAAACAGAAAACTGCGCACAACAACCAACAAGCTAAACTCTTATTAATTATAATAAAAATTTATTTTACAGCCTCAAAAATATTGCACATTATCAGCATCTGATTATCACTTAATCCACTGCAACGAGCTTGAATATGCAGCCATTTTTCTTGGTTTAATCCGATAAAATGATCATTAGCGTTTCCAACATATCCTTTTTTTAATTTTTTCTAAAATTTATGCATTCAAATTACCATAACCGTCTTTATGGCGTTGAAGCGAGTCAACAAGCTGAAACGTGTTGAATTATTCAGCCTTTGCATGATTAATATGAATAAAATTCGCTTTCATATTGACCACTATTTTTCTCAATGCTACTTTCATTTTGCTACGCATCAAGTTCTCACTGTACTCGAGGTGTGGTACATCTCTAGAGATATCACTCCTCATGAACTTGTCTTTTAAATATCATTTTATTTCAGTCATTCACCATAAATATTAAGACAGTGAACTTCAGGTTCACAGCAGCATTGACCGCACCAAGTAGTGAAAAGGATAAAAAATGTTTGGAAAAATGATACATCAGGATTTATTGATTAGTAACTTAATAGAGCATGCAGCAAAATATCACGCAGATACGGCCATTTTTTCACGTGAAATCGATGGCCAACTCAGCACTACGAATTGGAAACACATCCAGCAGAATAGTAAACGCTTAGCAAATGCTTTCAAGGCGTTTAATTTAAGCGAGGGTGATCGTATTGCCACAATCGCATGGAATAACCGCCGTCACCTAGAATCATGGTATGCCATTTCTGGATGCGGTTATGTTTGCCATACGATTAACCCTCGATTATTTCCAGAGCAGTTGACCTTTATTATTCATGATGCTCAAGATAAAGTTATTTTCTTCGACAGTACATTTTTACCATTAATCAGTGCGCTTGAGGATAAAATTCCTTCGGTTGAAAAATTGATCTGTTTAAGCGCCTATGATGAAAGCGTCGCTAACGCACTTCCAAACGTTATTTTTTATGATGAGTTAATTCAAGATCAATCCGTAGAATTTGATTGGCCGCAATTCAAGGAAGAAACACCGAGCTCCTTATGTTATACCTCGGGCACCACGGGGAATCCCAAAGGAGTCTTATATAGCCATCGTTCGACCTTACTGCATACAATGGCCATTGCACTCCCCGACTCTTTAAATATTTCTGCTCGAGATATTGTCATGCCTGTGGTTCCCATGTTCCATGTCAATGCATGGGGTATTCCCTATGCAGCAGCAATGGTCGGGAGTTCGCTCATTCTGCCTGGTCCAAATTTAGATGGGGATAGCCTCGTTCGTTTAATTGATGATTATAAAGTAACAGTGGCCTTGGGGGTTCCTACCATTTGGCAAGGCCTATTGCTTGCTGCCCAAAAAACAGGCAGCCGCTTGCAAAGTCTGCAGCGCAATGTTGTTGGTGGCGCAACCTGCCCACCGTCTATCATCCGTGAATTTAGAGACACTTATCATTGTGACACGATTCATGCATGGGGGATGTCAGAAATAAGTCCACTGGGCACAGCCAATCAACCCAAGGCAAAACATGAGACATTAAATACGGAGCAACTTGAGAAATTACGCCAAAGCCAAGGTCGTCCACCTTTTGGTATAGAATTACGTATTGTTGATGAAAAAACTATGACACCGCTCGCAAATGATGGGCAGACACAAGGAAATTTACAGGTTCGTGGCCCATGGGTGGTTGACCACTATTTCAATCAAGCAAAAAGCTCTCTGACTTCAGATGGTTGGTTTGATACAGGGGATATCGCAACCATTGATTCTGATGGTTACATGACCATCCGCGATCGCGCTAAAGATTTAATCAAATCAGGCGGTGAATGGATTTCATCTGTTGAAATAGAGAATATTGCCGTAGGCCATCCTGAAATTCGTATGGCTGCCGCAATTGCTGCACGCCACCCCAAATGGGATGAACGTCCAATTTTAATTGCGGTAAAACAAGAACATTCATCATTAACCGAACAAGACCTGCTGACCTATTTTGCCGATAAAATTGCCTCTTGGCAGATTCCAGATGCCGTCATTTTTGTTGATGCGCTCCCGATCAACGGTACCGGGAAAATTGTTAAGACAGAGCTACGCGCAGCATATGCTGATTTTTTACTAAACTCATAATGGCTCATTACAACGACAACATAGACTCATTATTCACCAAAGCGTAATCCAACTCCCGCAATGGTGAAAATATACTTGGGCGTCACTGCGGAATCCCCTATTTTAGTTCTGAGTTTTTTGACCAAGATTCTAAGATAGTGGGTATCCTCTTCATGGCTAATGCCCCATAACTCGGTCATGATTTGTTTTTGCGTCACAATCTTGCCTTGATGACGAATCAACAGGGCCAACAACTGAAATTCTTTTTTGGTTAAGGTAATGTCTTCACCAGCCAGTTTGGCCGCATGTTCAGCCACATCCACCCAAAGTTGTCCATCATTAAACACCAGATTGTGCTCAGACGGTTGTGGCTTATTGCGAAACATGACCCGAATTCGGGCACAGAGCTCCTGAATACTAAAAGGCTTGGTTACATAATCATTGGCACCCGCATCCAAGAGCTGAATTTTCTGATTCTCATCTGGACGTGCTGAAAGCACAATCACAGGAATATCACTCCATTGCCGCAATTCAATCAGCACCTCCTGCCCATCCATATCAGGCAGCCCTAAATCCAGAATCAATAAATCAGCACCGCGTGATGCCAGAATTTCCAAGCCCTTCATTCCATTTTCAGCCACCTGTACCTGATAGCCTTGCGCACGTAGGGCAATGTCCAGAAATTTCCGAATTTGCGGCTCATCATCAATAATAAGAATCGATGCATGTGGATTCATTGTCTGTGGCATGAATATACTTTTAATCCTGATGAAGTGGTAATCGTATTCGAATTAAAGAGCCTTGACCATATGGCCCCACCAAAGCTTCAATACTGCCCATATGCGCCCCAATAATCGCTTTTACAATTGCAAGACCTAATCCCGTTCCCGTTTTACCTCGATCTCCACGCTGCATGGTATAAAACATGTCAAAGATCTGTTCACGTTCTTGTTCTGGAATACCCACACCCTGATCCACAATGTCGATTTGTAAGACATTTTCTACCTGCTGAATGTCGACCTCAATAGGCTTATCATCAGGTGAAAACTTTGCGGCATTTTCCAAGACATTGAAAATCGCTTGTTCAATCAAGGCAGGATGTACATACAACTGCGGGATGTTCTCTTGAATAGAGACATCAATGTTCAACTGAGGCTGATAGCGCTTTAACCGCTGTGTTGCCGATCCAATTAATTCATCCACACCAATCCAAGCACGACTCAAGGTTAAGCCCTGGTGTCCCAAACGGGTCATATCCAATAAATTTTGAATATAACGATCCAGACGCTCGCCCTCAACATGAATGGTATCCAGTAATTCATTCCGATCCGTTTCAGACATCTGTTCACCATAGTATTTCAGACTATCTGCTGAACCAATCATTGCTGCCAGTGGTGAACGCAGATCGTGGGATACAGAAGAGAGTAAGGCTGAACGCAATTTTTCTGTTTCAGCAACCACTCTGGAATTCTCCAGCTGTAAAGATAACTGCACCCGTGAGACCGTTTGTGCAATATCTTCAATCATCAATTCAGCCAAACGTTGTTGTTCAAAGTTTATGGGCATTGTATCTGGCTGAAATCGAATCGCAATCACACCATGCTCGCCCTCTAGGTTTAAGGGGTTAAACCACCATTCAGACTGAGTCAATGTATTGGTAAAACGTCCACAGGGTTTACCATTTTTTTGAGTCCAATCAGCAGCAATCTGATCTTTTTCATTTAAGCGCACATGATCATCCAGCATTTGCGTGCCAACCCTTAGCCAAACTGTTGCCTTCAAAGCACTTTCTACATGTTGTTTGGCAACATTTAAAACCTGTTCAATATCCACACAAACTGAAAGCTTTCGTTCCAACTCCTGTAGTTGCAATGAAACTGAATTTGCAGCACGCAAGCTCAGCACCTGAGCACGTAACTGATTAGCCAACCGTCCGACCAACAAAGCAGAGACAATGAAAATAATAATGGTCATGACCCCACGTTCAGCACTGATTCGAAAGGTAAAGCGGGGTTCAATAAATAGATAGTTATACAGCAGGAAACAGATGAACACGCTAATGATAGTAATCAGCATCCTTGCACGCATCGCCACCACCAGCACAGTAACCACAAAAATTAAGGCCAGTTCACTATAACCAATGAAATGATCACTGACCGTCGCGGCGATTAGGCCCAACAACACTATCACGATACTTTCAACGAGCTCACGCGGATTAAAGGCCAGGCCCTGCTCTAACCAAGCACGATAAGAATGATCTACGTTGGGTACAGTGCTTTGATTTTTACTTTTTAATGGTTGCACAAAAGTAATCTCAAAAGGATGCTGTTTCTCTAATAACTGATCGGCAATATGATCTGAAAATAAGCGCTGCCATACTGATTTTTTAGCACTTTTCCCCAATAAAATATTGGATGCCCCATAGTCATAAGCCGCTTGTAAAATCGTAGAAGCAATATGATTGCTATATAGTAAATACGTATCGGCACCAAGTTTACGTGCCAAATTAAACGCTTTAGTCACGGCGAAAGTTTGCTTGTTTTCAATCTTGCTTTTTTGAATCGAGATGACACTCCATATCGCATTACGTCTTTCAGCAATACGGTGTGCACGTCGTACCAAATCTTCTGAAAACTCAGACCCATCAATCGCTAACATCACATGATTTTGAATGGGAATGATTTGTCCCTGTGCGACAAATTTTTCCCGATAATCCATTTCAACTTGCCCTGCCACCGTTTGAATCGCGAGATCACGCAAAGCAGTTAAATGTGCGGGTTTGAAAAATCCCTGTAAGGCATGCGGTGCAACATCCGCTAAATAAATCTTGCCGTGATTCATACGCTCTAACAGCTCAGGCACAGGCAGATCAACCAAGCGAATATCTTTCAAACGTTTGAGCAATGCATCCGGAACTGTTTCGCTAACGCGAATCCCTGTAATTTGATAGACCACATCATTGAGACTTTCCAGATGCTGAATATTTAAGGTGCTATAGACATCAATCCCTGCATCCAACAGTTCATTGACATCTTGCCAACGGTATTCATGCCGACTATTTGGCACATTACGATGTGCGAGTTCATCCACCAACACAATTTCAGGCTTTAATTTAAGGATCTGATCAAGATCCATCTCTTCCAGAGTACGACCCTGATAGTCCACGGCCTTTCTTGGAATCACATTCAGGCCTTGAATCAAACGCTCGGTATCAGATCGACCATGCGTTTCCACCACACCCACCACCACATGAGAACCTTGCTGCATCAACTCATGTGCCCGTGTCAGCATGGCATAGGTTTTTCCCACACCTGGTGCCGCACCCAAGAAAATGGTTAAACGACCAGATTGCTCCCGTTGACTATGCGCCAACCATGCATCTGCTTTATTGTTTCGGTCGATCTGCATATCCTGTGCTCTATCAACGTTGGGTCGATGACAATTGATCTAATGCCAGATTCAATTTCAGCACATTAATCCGTGCTTGCCCATACAAACCTAATTGAACAGGTTGAATCTGTTGTTGTACTAAATTATGTAGCTGCTGCTCAGACAAATGACGCTGCTGTGCTACACGTTTTACCTGCAATAACGCACTTGCTGCTGAAATATCTGGATCAATACCACTGCCTGATGCAGTAATCATTTCAAGTGGAACCTGCTGCCCAGAAATATGATTATTCTGAGCAAACTGCATTGTTCTTTCCTTAATCTGTTTTTGCAGTACTGGGTTTGAAATAGCCAGATTACTCCCAGCCATTGTATCCAATTGATAGTTGGATGCACTTGGACGCGCATGAAAATATTGCTCACTGACAAAGCTTTGTCCAGCTAAGCTTGAACCGATAATCTTGCCATTAAGCTCAATTAAACTGCCATTGGCCTGTTTGGGAAAGAATAACTGTCCCAGCGCGACACCAGCACCACTATACAGCGCACCAGCAATTAAAAAGCCGACCAAAATCAGCCCTAAAGCAGGACGTAATAACGCGTGTGTATCTACAGACAATGGAAGATTTTCTAATGTATTCATTTTTCACTCCTAAATCCACAATGACACAACAAGGTCAATCAACTTGATCGCAATAAACGGAAAGATCACCCCACCCACACCATAAATCAGCATATTACGGCGTAATAATTGCAGAGCACTGGCAGGCTTAAACTGAACTCCTCTTAAGGCAAGTGGAATCAGCATTGGAATAATTAACGCATTAAAGATCAGCGCGGAAATCACAGCGCTGCTTGGACTACTTAAGCGCAAGATATTCAGTACATCCAGCTGAGGAATTGCCACAGCAAATAACGCAGGCAAAATCACAAAGTACTTGGAAACATCGTTAGCGAGAGAAAAAGTGGTTAATGCCCCACGCGTAATTAGCTGTTGTTTCCCGATTTCAACCACATCCAGTAATTTGGTTGGATCCGAATCCAAATCCACCATATTGCCCGCCTCTTTAGCTGCCTGAGTCCCAGAATTCATGGCGAGGCCAATATCCGCTTGGGCTAAAGCAGGCGCATCATTGGTACCATCCCCCACCATCGCCACCAGCTTACCTGCTGCTTGTTCTTGACGAATACAGGCCAGTTTATCTTCGGGTTTGGCTTCGGCAATATAGTCATCTACTCCAGCTTCAGCCGCAATTGCTGCAGCGGTTAACGGGTTATCGCCTGTAACCATGATGGTTTTAATCCCCATTTCACGCAACAGCGCAAAACGTTCTTTAATGCCCTGCTTGATGACATCGGAGAGTTCAATCACACCGAGAATATTATGATTTGAGGCTACCACCAAAGGTGTTGCACCTTTAGAAGCCACTTGTTCGACGCGAGTCTTGAGTTCAAAGTTGTCCTGAATATTTTGCTCGGTAAATTTAAGAATGGCATCAACAGCACCTTTACGAATGCGTTGCCCAGTGGCCAAATCGACGCCAGACAGCCGTGTCGATGCACTAAACTGAATAAATTCTGCATCTTTCGGCTCTTGAATATGTTCCCCCAATTCTTTGCCTAGACTGACCACAGATTTCCCCTCAGGGGTTGGATCTGCAAAAGAGGTCAGCATAGCAGCTTGGCGCAACTCATTTGGACTCACACCTGCCAGTGGATAAAAGGCTGTGGCTTGGCGGTCACCATAGGTGATCGTTCCCGTTTTATCCAGCAGCAATACATCGATATCACCCGCAACCTCAACAGCCTTACCAGATTTAGCCAGAACATTGGCTTTTAAAGCACGGTTCATCCCTGCAATTCCAATTGCAGGTAACAAACCGCCAATTGTGGTTGGAATCAAGCACACCAACAGCGCAATTAATAAGACCAAGCTGATTTTGACACCGACCATTGCCCCAATAAATGGCAGGGTTGCCACCACCACAATAAAGGTGAGGGTCATGATATTCAGCAAAACACCCAGTGCAATTTCATTCGGTGTTTTTTGACGGTTAGCGCCTTCAACCAAAGCAATCATGCGATCTAAAAAGCTATGACCAGCTTCGTTACTAACACAAACTGTAATTTGATCGGATAACACTTTGGTTCCACCAATCACCCCTGAACGATCCGTATTGGCTTCACGCAATACCGGTGCAGACTCCCCTGTGACCGCTGACTCATTGATGGTGGCAAAACCTTGAATGATTTCACCATCTGCAGGCACAATTTCCCCTGCTTTAACGATGACCAAATCACCTTTTTTTAATAGATTTGCAGAAACAACTTCCGGGAGTGCATCCAAATCAGCAACGCGGTTTGCAGTTAAATTCTCGCGCGCTTGACGCAATGAAGCCGCTTGTCCACGCCCTTTAGCTTCCGCAACAGCCTCTGCATAATTGGCAAATAATACGGTCACCAACAAGATACTGCTTAACACCAAGCCAAAAACCAGACTTGCATTCCCTATTATGGTTGCGATGAGGCTTAGGACAGTTCCGATCCAGACGCAGGCCATCACTGGATTTTTAAATGCATGTTGAGGTAACAGTTTATAAAAAGTCTGCTGGATAACTTCTTTATTCAAAATATCCAGCTGTTGTGTCGCATTTGAGTGTTTCATTGTATTTGCTCCACACTTAAACTTTTATTGATAAATAATCGGCAATTGGGCCAATCACCAACACTGGCATGAATTGCAATAAGGTCAGAATCAGTACGATGCCGATCAAAGTCAGTGCAAAGGTAGGAGATTCAATATGTAAAGAGCCTTTACTTTCAGTGGCTTGTGGTTTAGTTGCTAAACTGACGGCAATCAAAACAGGAATAATCAATACGCTATAACGCCCAGCTAATAACGCAATGCTCGTACTCAAATTCCACCAGAGTGTGTTATTACCCAACCCTGCAAAACCAGAACCGTTGTTGGCATAGGCTGAGACATACTCATAGAACACTTGGCTAATACCGTGAAAAGCTGGATTTGAGTTGGCTGTCAGGGATGGGAAAGCAATCGCGATTGCGGTCAATCCAAGAATCACCACGGGCTGTAATAAAATCACCAGCGCCAACAACTTAATTTCGGTAACTTCAATTTTTCGGCCGAACAGTTCAGGAGTACGTCCAGTCATCAAACCTGCAATGAAGACCGCTAAAAACAGATAAATAAAGAACTGTAATAGACCACAACCAATGCCTCCCCAAATGGCATTAATCAGCATATTGCAGAGTTCAACCAGTCCTGTCAGTGGAGATTCTGAGTCATGCATCATATTGACTGAGCCGTTATTCACTTGGGTGGTTAAGCTCCCCCAAAGTGCAGAAGCCTCCACACCAAACCGGAACTCCTTGCCCTCCATCACAGCCAGATTTGGAGTTAAAGATGATTTTTCAGCCCATAGGGTCAATACAGTCGAAGCCAATGACATCAACAACATGGTGCCAAAAATCATCCACATTAATTTTTTACGCTGGATAAAACGTCCCACCATAAATACGACTGACAGTGGGATCAGTAAAATCGCAATCATCTCCATCACATTAGATAAAGGCGTTGGATTTTCCAAAGGCACACTGCTATTTGGGCCATACCACCCTCCACCATTACTGCCAAGCTGTTTAATCGCTACCATGGGTGCAACTGGACCAAGCGGAATATGTTGTGTTTTAACTTCTGTGGTCTGATCTAGAACTTGTGCTGTTGGCCCTGCAGACAATGTTGCAGGAACACCTTGAAAGGTCAAAAATACAGACAGGACAAGACCTAAAGGAATAAAGAATCGAAATAAAGGCCGAATGATATCCATCCAGTAATTACCCAGATTGATCTGGTTCCAACGCTTTTTATCGTTACTTTGCGCATGATTAGATTGTAAAAACATGGCTCTTAGCATTGCAGCCAATAATGCCAGTCCCATAATCGGAGACAGATACTGTAAACCGACAATCACTGTCATTTGCGATAGATAGGACAACTGAGCCTGTCCAGAATAATGTTGCTGATTGGTATTGGTCAAAAATGAAATGGTGGTATGTAAAGCCAAGTCCCAATTCATATTGGGAATATGATCTGGATTCAGTGGTAACCATGCCTGAGTCATTAAAATGATGACGCTTGCTCCAAGCAATAACAGGTTGCTGAGTAGAAATGCAGTGAGATATTGTCGCCAATTCATTCCGACCTGCTTTACATTGAGAAATGCGTAGATTGGCTGCTCAATCCATTTAAACAAACAGTCACTTTTCATTGGTTTGGCTTGCATCACATCGGCAAGATAAATGCCAAGTGGATAAGCCAATAGCAATGAAACAATAAAGACAGAAATAAATTCCCACATAGCAAATGCCATTTAAAAAATAGGTCAGCTTTAGTATGGAAATGAGGGACGTAAATTCTCTATATTGAAAAAAGCGCGAGGCGTAAATTTTGCGTAAAATTATTCTAGACTGATCTGATCCGCTTAAAATTTTGCCTAAAAGGCATATGTGGAGAAATAAATCTCATTTTTTACAAAAAATCTTTGACCAAATAAAAAACATTATTTTGAAAAATGCAAAAAATAACGATTATTATTTGAGAAGAATAATTTATATTTATCATTATTTTACAAATAAAAACACATATGTATATAAATTTTTTAAGATTTATTTTTATCCAATTTCAACAAAACCAGCATACTGCATAGTTCATTTAGAACATTTACTCTTATTCTAATTATGGTATTTTTGTTACATGAAGTTATAGCCAATCACGATAGATAACTTTTTTGTTGTCAGATCATAGCTTCTTAACACTTAAGAATCTTGAAGTTCAAGGAAAGATTTACAATGAAATTAAAACATCTTAGCACTGCCATGATTTTAGCAACGCTGCCTGCAACTGGAGTTTTTGCAGCTGCGTTAGACCGTTCAGGTCAATCTATGTCTGCTTTTTTTCAGCCGGGTAACTATTTTGAAGCGGGTATTTCGGTTCTAGACCCAACAGTGAAAGGCCAAGAAGCTGGCACATCATCAACAACACGAAAAATTGGGGATATGGCGGATGACTATTATTTCCCTAGCGCAGCATTAAAATTACAACTGACTGACAACGTTTCTTTCGGTTTATTATACGACCAACCTTATGGTGCAAATGCTCAATATTCTGGAAACAACGTTTTTGTATCGAACCCTGGCTCTGATACTGTTCTACCTGTTGAAAAAACAAATGCTTTAGTACAAAAGAAAGTAACTGATTATTTAAGCTCTCCAACAGGCCAACAGCAAATTGCTGGACTTGTGCAAGGTGGTATGACCCCTGCTCAGGCTCAAGCAGCAGTCACTCAAGGCTTCTTAAATAGTGCACCAGTAAAAGCATTACAAAAAGGTCTTGCTGATGCAAATGCAGCTTTAGGCGAAGGTAATACTTCAGTAAAAGTAGATACGCAAAATATTTCTCTTGTTTTTGGCTATCAACCAGTTAAAAACATCAACCTGTATGCTGGTGGTGTTTACCAAACAGTTAAAGGTAATGTAAACCTACGTGGTACAGCTTATAGTATCTACAATGGCTATGATGCGAATATCAAAGAAACTGGCGGTGCTGGTTGGTTAGTCGGTGCAGCTTATCAAATTCCTGAGATTGCACTTAAAGCATCTTTGACATATCGTTCAGAAATCGATCACAAAGTAAATATTAATGAAAATTTCTCTGTAACCTCTGCGTTGGTTAACAACCCAGCCGTGTTAGCAGGTTTACTGGGCATTACTCCTGCTCAAGCATTAGCTCAAGCACAAGCACTTGAAGAAGGCAGTGCGGGTAAAAAGACCAAAATTACAACGCCACAGTCTGTTAACTTAGATTTCCAAACAGGTATCATGGCGAATACAGTTGCGTTTGCAAACGTTCGCTGGGTCAACTGGAAAGACTTTGCAATCCAACCATACAAGTTCGGTTTATTGTCTCAACAAATCGGTGGTTTAGTTGGTCGTCCAAACGGTTTCAACTTAGTTGAATATTCTGATGATCAATGGTCTGTTAACGCAGGTGTTGGCCGTAAACTAAGCGAACAATGGGCTGGTAACGTTTCTGTAGGTTGGGACTCTGGTGCAGGTAACCCTGTAACAACACTTGGTCCTACAGAAGGTTATTGGAACGTGGGTGTCGGTCTTCAATTTAGCCCGACGCCAGCAACCTTTATTGCTGCTGGCGTGAAATATTTCTGGTTAGGCGATGCTAAAGCACAAACTGGTGCTCAAGCAGGTGGAAATGAATATGTTGCAGAGTTTAAAGACAACAATGCAATCGCCTATGGCTTAAAAATGGGCTATCGCTTCTAATCCACAGTTTTCAATAAAAGGTCATCTTGGGATGGCCTTTTTTTATACAACTTTAATAAATAAAATCAAAATCATAACTAAATAAATCAGCAGTGATACAAAGTTTAAAACCATCAATAAAAACCGTGAATGCTCAAGTATTTTCAGTGACTTTACCGTACATTTATTGACATTTGTAAATTATTTAAGCGAATAAAAACTATGTTACTTTTCGCGCCATTCTGTTACAAAGTGATTTGAGAGAACATATTAATGAAGCTGAATGCTATTCAAACGGCTCTTCTACTTAGCTTAGTTCCAACAACAACATTCGCCGCAGCACTGGATCGCTCAGGTCAATCAATTGCCGCTTTTTTACAGCCAAATAACTATTTTGAAGCAGGTATCACCGTTCTAGATCCGAGTGTTTCGGGTAAAGACACATCTAAAAATAATACAGGTGATATGGCCAATCACTATTACGCGCCCAATGCAGCCTTAAAAATTCAAGCCACAGAAAAACTTTCGATTGGTTTGA
Organism: Acinetobacter sp. NBRC 110496; assembly: GCF_000876115.1. Classification (NCBI taxonomy): domain Bacteria; kingdom Pseudomonadati; phylum Pseudomonadota; class Gammaproteobacteria; order Moraxellales; family Moraxellaceae; genus Acinetobacter; species Acinetobacter sp. NBRC 110496. Next base: position 35,100 of record NZ_BBTF01000027.1, on the reverse strand, counting down.
TTTATGATCAGCCCTATGGCGCAGATGCAGAATACACGGGCAAAAGTAACTTTATCGAAAGCCGCCCTGTTCCATTTAAAGGCGGCACATCAGTTACAGTTGATACTGAAAACTTAAATCTGCTACTCGGTTATCAACCGAATCAAAACTGGAATATTTATGCGGGTGCGGTCTATCAAACCCTAGATAGTACCGTACTGTTACGTGGCAAAAGTTATAATGCCTACAGTGGTTATGACTTCAAAACAGGCAAAGATGAAGGCGTTGGCTGGTTAGCGGGTGTTGCTTATCAAATTCCTGAAATTGCACTCAAAGCTTCTTTGACTTACCGTGCAAAAATCAAGCATGAAATGAATGCTTATGAAAATCATGGTATTGCAGGCATGACTGGCAGTGCAGGTTTGGATGCAGTTCTAAATAAAATTAATCATTCAGAAGGTACAACTGAAATCACCACCCCACAATCGATCAACCTCGATTTCCAAACTGGAATTATGGAAAACACCGTTGCATTTGCCAATTTACGCTGGGTGAACTGGAAAGACTTCGCCATCCGTCCCTATAAATTTGGTGCGGCTTCAACCTTACCACCAATCGTTGCGGCAACAGGTAAAAAAGAGGGTTTTGATCTGGTTGCCTATACCGATGATCAATATTCAATTACAACAGGTATTGGTCGTAAATTTAACGACCAATGGGCAGGTAATCTATCCGTTGGTTGGGACTCTGGCGCAGGTAACCCAGTCACCACACTTGGGCCAACTGAAGGCTACTGGAATGTAGGGGTTGGTGTTCAATACAGCCCTGCTCCAAATTATTTTATCGCAGGTGGTGTGAAATACTTCTGGCTGGGCGATGCAAAAGCACAATCCGGTTCACAATTTAATACGCCTGGCTATGTCGCAGAGTTTGAAAATAACAATGCCATCGCCTATGGTCTAAAGATTGGTTATAAATTCTAAAAAATCTCTACCAGCCCCTCTTTAATCAAGAGGGGCAGTTCCCTCCTTTAGTAAAGGAGGGTTAGAGAGGACGAGTTATTCTGGAATATCACGTTGCGATACCGAACGAATCGCCTGTTTAAGTGCTTCATAACCATGCAATGGCGGGAATTGAGGGAATTCTGCAATCACATTTGCTGGCGCATCGAACAGGAAACCATGATCTGCTTCACCCAGCATGGTAGTATCATTATAAGAATCCCCTGCTGCAATCACGCGGAAATTCAAACCATGTAATGCTTTTACCGCCTGACGCTTTTGATCAGGTTGACGTAACTTATAAGCTGTGATCATGCCATTTTCATCGGTTTCAAGTTTATGACAGAAAATGGTTGGCCATCCCAATTGCTTCATCAATGGATGAGCAAACTCATAAAAAGTATCTGATAAAATAATCAGTTGGAAATGGGTACGTACCCACTCAACAAACTCTTTGGCTCCTTCAAAAGGGCCCATATCTGCAATCACTGCCTGGATATCATTTAAGCCCAAACCATGCTGTTTTAAGATATTCAGACGTTGTGTCATCAACACATCGTAATCAGGAATATCACGTGTGGTGGCTTCTAGTTCTTTAATCCCTGTTTTTTTTGCAAAGTTGATCCAGATTTCTGGAACTAAAACCCCTTCAAGATCTAGGCATACGATTTCCATGAATGCTTCCAATGTTGGTTAAAAATTGCTGTATCATAGCACTAAGATTATTCAATTTTTGTGCTGTTGTGGAATAAAATCACATTATTCTGCAAGATTAAAATCTGACATAAGCAAACTGCTTTGCTTCGAATGATTTACAATTGTGCCCAAGCCTATCGCCAGGAACATCCATGACTGTTATTCCGACTATTGACCTTGTAGATGCGTTCGCTGCTGAATACGCAGATAAATCGCCACGAGAAATTTTAGAACTTGCATTAAGCCAGCAAGGTGAAATCGCAATTTCATTTTCTGGTGCAGAAGATGTTGTTCTAATTGATATTGCCTCGCGTCTAGGTAAGCCCTTCCGTGTGTTTAGTCTGGATACGGGACGTTTACATGCAGAGACTTACCAGTTCATTGAAACAGTTCGTAAGCATTATAAGATCGATATTGAAATTTGCTTCCCGGAGTCTACTGCTGTTCAGCAATTCGTCACTGAAAAAGGCCTGTTTAGCTTTTTTGAAGATGGACATCAGGAATGTTGTGGAATCCGTAAGGTACAACCTCTACGTAAGAAACTGGCAACCTTGGATGGCTGGATTACGGGCCAGCGCAAGGATCAAAGTCCGACCCGTAGCGAAGTGCCTGTGATTCAAGCGGATGTCGGTTTTTCTGGTGAGGGCAAGCAGTTGATTAAATATAATCCACTGGCGAACTGGAGCAGTGCTGATGTATGGAGTTATATCCGAATGATGGAAATTCCATATAACCCATTGCATGAACGTGGTTTTATTTCAATTGGTTGTGAGCCATGTACACGCGCGGTGTTGCCAAATCAACATGAACGCGAAGGTCGCTGGTGGTGGGAAGAGGCCACGCATAAAGAATGCGGCCTACATGCCGGCAACCTCAAAAAATAATCAATTAAAGATTTGGTATATTAAAACCACTGATTCGTCAGTGGTTTTATTTTCGCTGACTCGGTTGTCTAAAGTCATATTTTAACCAGAACAAACAGTATATACTGCGCAGAACGGTTCCAATAATTCTAATAAGAGCTCCAAGAGAGTATCTTAGAAAAAATGCGATGAGAGGCTAGATCTGCTATGCGCCCACTACACCCCATTGATTTTATCTTTCTCTCGCTAGAGAAAAGACAACAACCTATGCATGTAGGTGGGTTGTTTTTGTTTGAGCTTCCAGAGAATGCTTCACCCACATTTGTTCATGATCTCGTCAATGAAATTCGACAATCTAAGAGCATTCCCGTTCCCCCATTCAACAACCAACTGAATGGTTTATTCTGGGGTGAGGACAGCGAATTTGATCTCGACCACCATTTCCGCCATATTGCCTTACCCAATCCGGGACGTATTCGTGAACTTCTGGTTTACATCTCGCAACAGCACAGTTCTTTAATTGATCGTGCCAAGCCACTTTGGACCTGTGACATTATTGAAGGCATTGAGGGCAACCGCTTCGCCATGTATTTCAAAATCCATCATGCCATGGTCGATGGCGTAGCCGGTATGCGTCTGATTGAAAAATCACTTTCGCAAGACCCGAATGAAAAACATGTGGTGCCACTCTGGTGTGTAGAAGGAAAACGCACCAAACGTCTTAAAGCCCCGAAACCACCAACGGTCAGTAAAATTAAAGGTGTAATGGAAGGGATCAAATCGCAACTGGAAGTTGCGCCGAAAGTTATGCAAGAACTTTCCCAGACTATTTTTAAAGAAATGGGCAAAAATCCAGATTATGTCTCGACCTTTCAGGCCCCCCCTTCAATATTAAATCAACGTGTAAGCTCTTCACGTCGCTTTGCAGCACAATCTTTTGAGCTCGAACGTTTCCGCCGTATTGCCAAATCATTGGGCGTGACCTTGAACGATGTCATTTTAGCCGTATGCTCAGGTGCTTTACGGGAATATTTGCTTAGTCATAACAGTTTACCAAAGAAACCGCTCATTGCGATGGTACCTGCTTCAGTTCGTACTGATGATTCAGATGTCAGTAACCGTATCACCATGATTCTGGCCAATCTTGCCACGCATATTGAAGATCCGATTGAGCGTCTGGAAATTATTCGCCGTAGCGTACAAAACTCTAAACAGCGTTTTAGTCGTATGACCGCCAATGAGATCTTGAACTATAGTGCGGTTGTATATGGTCCGGCAGGTTTAAATATTGCGTCAGGTATGCTCCCGAAACGCCAAGCTTTCAATCTGGTCATTTCTAATGTACCTGGTCCACGCGAGCCTTTATATTGGAATGGTGCGAAGTTAGATGCGCTCTACCCTGCATCAATTGTAATGGATGGTCAGGCGCTCAATATCACCATGACAAGTTATTTGGATAAATTGGAAGTGGGTTTGATTGCGTGCCGTAATGCTTTGCCTAAGATGCAGAACTTACTCACTCACTTAGAAGATGAAATTCAACGCTTTGAACAAGCCATTCAGGATTTACCGCAGAAAGTGGCAAATTAATTGCCCAGAGAAAAATTAAGGGGCTTTCAATGGCCCCTTATTTTTTAATTGTGCGACAACGCTGCAACAGCTGGTGGCAAGCCAAACGAATCATTGCCGTGGTAATCTGAACTTCTTTACCTTGACTGTCTACCATATAACATGTGTTTACAGGATTACTGTCCAAAACATGCTTAAAACCGTGGTTCACTAAACTTTCACTCACATTCATGATCTATACCTCATATTATTTGCTAAGGCACCTAAAAGTACCTATGGCTCATTTTATGGTTCTAGTATTTAAAATTCGTGATAGAAAGTAAAATTTCAGTTGTAACAAGGCTTAAGCGAAATCTTGTTACAACTTTAGGTTAAAATGATATCGTATTGCTCTTGCGTATACAGATTTTCAACCTGGAATTTAATCACACGATTAATAAAATGTTCTAAATCCGCGACAGCTGGGGCTTCTGCTGTTAGTAAGCGGTCAATCACTGCTGGATGTGCAACGACAGTAAAGCCACCCTTGGAATCAAATGCACGGGCATAACGCAAGATCTCGCGAAATATCTCGTAACATACTGTCTCTGCTGTTTTCACATAACCGCGCCCCTGACAGGTTGGGCATGACTCACACAACAAATGTTCTAAAGATTCACGGGTACGCTTACGGGTCATTTCGACCAGACCCAACTCAGAAACCTGCGTAATTTTAGTTTTGGCGTGATCACGTTCCAACATACGCTCAAACTGACGCATCACCTCTTCGCGATGCTCGGCTTCTTGCATGTCAATAAAATCAATAATGATAATACCGCCCAAATTACGTAGACGAAGTTGCCTTGCAATTACCTGAGTGGCTTCCATATTGGTTTTAAATACGGTGTCTTCCAAGCTGCGACCACCGACATAAGAACCGGTATTCACATCAATGGTGGTCATGGCCTCGGTCTGGTCAATCATCAGATAACCACCTGACTTCAATGCCACGCGAGTTTGTAAGGCTTTTTGAATATCCTCTTCGACATTGTATAAATCGAATAACGGCTTTTCGCCCGGATAATGGATTAAACGGTTTTGAATGGTCGGCACAAACTCACTCACAAACTCGCTCAGCTTGCCATGAATCTCACGAGAGTCGACATAAATCTTCGCAGTTTCATCACTGGCCAAGTCACGCACAATCCGTTGCGGTAAAGGTAATTCTTCAAAAATCAGTTCAGCAGTTGCAGCTTCTTTTTGTTTACGCTGAATAAATTCCCACAGCTTGCTCAGATAGCACATGTCCTGCGCAATCGCAGCATCATCGACCCCTTCAGCAGCCGTACGCACAATCACACTGCCTGGTAAATTATGTTCAGCCTGAATGCCTTCAATAATGCCACGCAAACGATCACGTTCTTCTTCAGACTCGATCCGTTGTGACACACCAATATGGTTGCCATAAGGCATCAACACCAGATAACGAGAAGGAATGGAAAGATCGGTACTGAGACGTGCGCCTTTAGTGCCAAGCATGTCTTTCATGACTTGAACAGTCAGCATTTGACCAGGGTGTAACAGCTCAAAAACGTTGGGGGTTGGCTGCGAACGCGACCACACCATATCGTTAATATGCAAAAAAGCGGTTCGAGACAAACCGATATCCACAAAAGCAGCCTGCATCCCTGGGAGTACACGGACTACTTTGCCTTTGTAGATATTCCCTACTAAGCCACGTTTTACAGTTCGTTCAACAAATAGTTCATTGACCGTACCATTTTCAATCAAGGCCACACGACATTCCATCGGCGTGACGTTAATCAGCAACTCTTCTGCCATAACAAACTCAAAACTTTATAAAAATTCTTATACCCGAAAGTGTCAGCGTAGTGCTTTAACCCTTTCTAATAACTGTGCTGTCTCATGCAAAGGCAAACCAACCACATTACTATAGCTGCCACGGATTTGCGGAATATATTGCGCTGCAATTCCCTGTATTGCATACGCACCCGCTTTGCCTATCGGCTCGCCTGTTGCCCAATATTTTTCCATGTCTGCATGACTGAGTTGTTGTAACTCAACTTGCGTTGCCACCACGGTACTCAACATCTGAGTCGTGCTTGCCACACAAACACCAGAGTAGACATCGTGCCATTGCCCAGAAAGTGCAGACCAGATAGCAAAAGCATGCTGCTTCGACTCTGGTTTGCCAATAATCTGCCCAGCGAAACTTAAACTGGTATCTGCTGCAATCACGATGGCATCTGGATATTTATTTAAAACAATCTGTGCCTTATCTCGCGCCAAGCGCTCGACATAATGCGCAACCGTTTCCCCATCCCGCACCGTCTCATCGACATCTGGACGATAGGTATCGAAATCCAGTCCTAGTTGCTGTAACAGCTCCTGCCGACGAGGCGAGCTTGATGCGAGAATTATATGCGCCATTTATGTAAACAATAATAAACCAACGGCCATGCCAGCACACTGCTCACCAAGGGTTGCCAGTGTCGTGCAATCGAAAAGTGCGCGCCTGCGATGGTCTGGCTAATCCACAAAAATGTCAGATGTGCAACCACTGCAATCAGCGCAATTGCCCATGAATTGCCAAAAGTCAGAATACGGCGTTCCCGAATAAAATAACGTATTCCAAAAGTGATAATGACAAAACTCAGCGCATTTAAGCCAAATGGTGCGTCCAGCAACAGATCAGCAAAAAGTCCCATGCCAAATGCAAACCAGACCCCACACCACACGGGCTGATAGAGAATCCAGAACAGCATGATCATCAGCATGACACATGGACGCCATCCAGAGGCCTCATAGGCCATTGGATAGACCATGAGTACTGAACCCACTACAATAGACAGGATAATCATCCAGAGTGGATCTTTGCGCTTCTCATAATTCAACTTAGCGATCGGCATAAGGTTGCTCCTGCGCTAAGGATTCAGAGAATAGCACCACCACATGATGACCACTGGCAAGTTGAGCTGCCGGCGTGACATCAATTTCAGCAAACTCACCCGACGTATGTCGACTGACTTTAGATACAGTACCCACTAAATAACCTGCTGGAAAATGTTCACCCAAACCGGAACTAAACACTTTGTCTCCAACCTGAATATTGGCACTGGTTGGTACATATTCCATTTTGAGTTGACCCAAATCACCTGTACCTGAAATGATTGCACGCATGCCTGTCCGTTCTAAACGTACTGACAACGAGTGTTCTTTATCAGAAAGCAGCATGATACGCGCGCTATGAGGATAGACATTAATAATCTGTCCCATAATCCCTTTATCATCCAACACCGTCTGCCCGACTCTTAAATGATCGACGGAACCACGGTTAACAATAATAATATGGCGCAATGGGTCTGCATCCGTTCCAATCACTTCCGCAATCTGCATACGCCCATCAATAATCAATGGGGTATCCAAAAGCCCTCTTAAACGGTTATTTTCCGCAGAAAGTTCTGAAAGTTTTTGTAGACGGACTTGAGCTTGAAGAAGTTCTGCTTGCATCGCGGTATTTTCACGGCGCAATTGAGCTTCAGATTTGGTTTGTTGATTAAGCCATTCTCGCGACAGTACAGGATAGCTTGCCAGCGCATAAATCGGGTTATACGCGGCATACAAGACATCCCTTGCTGGCTGAATTACATAGGGCATGCGCCAATCAAAGAAAAGCACCACCAAACATGTAATGACCGCAATGACAAATGAGCGAAAAGATGGCGGTTGTCTTGAAAAAAGATTCGGTTGCACCGCCTAGTCCTTATGATTTAACCAACGAAAAGCATGTCATGGTTTGGATTGTCAAAGAACTCTAATACTTTACCACCACCACGAGTGACACAAGTTAAAGGATCATCTGCAACAATCACAGGTAAACCTGTTTCCTGAGCAAGCAATTTATCGAGGTTACGCAACAATGCACCGCCACCTGTCAACACGATACCACGCTCTGCAATATCCGAAGACAGCTCAGGTGGTGTTTGCTCAAGCGCAGATTTCACTGCACTCACGATGCTTTGTAAAGGATCGGCAATGGCTTGTGTGATTTCATCAGAAGTCACCGTAATCGCGCGAGGTACACCCTCAGCTAGGTTACGGCCACGAACTTCGATTTCGAGGGTTTTGCCGTCAGTCACAGCCATACCCACTTCTTTCTTGATCACTTCAGCTGTGGTTTCCCCGATCACACAACCGTGCGCTTTACGAACGTAGTTGATGATCTGTTCATCAAACACATCACCGCCGATGCGTAATGAGTCTGCGTAAACACAGCCTTGTAATGAAATGATCGCGATTTCAGTCGTTCCACCACCCACATCAACCACCATCGAACCACATGCTTGCTCAACTGGCATACCTGCACCAATTGCTGCAGCCATCGGTTCTTCGATTAAGCGAACATCACGTGCACCTGCATTGAATACAGCCTCACGAATTGCACGACGCTCAACCAAGGTTGATTTACATGGTACACACACCACGACACGTGGTGCTGGTGGGAATAAACGCTTTTCATGCACTTTGCCAATAAACTGATTCAACATGGTCTCAGTCACTTCAAAGTCAGCAATCACACCGTCTTTCATAGGACGAATCGCTGAAATATTCGCTGGTGTACGACCTAACATTTGTTTAGCATCGAGACCTACAGCGGCAACAATTTTTTGTGAACCACTATGGCGAATTGCCACAACAGTTGGTTCATTTAATATAATGCCACGGCCTGGTGCATAAATAAGTGTATTTGCAGTACCTAAATCAATGGCTAAATCCGGCGAAAACAAGCCAATTAGTCGTTTTAGAATCACGGGGGCGTTCTCAATTAAACTTTGTGTGAATACAAGGTGGCAACTTTAACTAAATGTGATGATTTGAACAAGTCAATCGCTTATTATAACGCACGATATTTTGAAATTTTTTAATACTGAATTAGGTAAAGTTATGTCTACATCATCAGATGCTCAGCAGACAACAGACTTAAATGCGCAAACGGTATCGCAAATTGCACACCTTGCCCGTTTATCTCTCAATGACACGCAATCTGCTGAATATGCTCAAAGTTTAAATAAAATCCTTGGCATGATGGAAAGCTTGAAAGGCATTAATACCGATGATGTTGAGCCTTTAAAGAGCCCATTTGACAACCCGCAACCCCTACGCGCTGACGTTGTGACTGAAAGCAACCATCGTGATGAATATCAAGCGGTCGCGCCTGCTACAGAAGCAGGTTTGTACCTCGTACCTCGCGTAATTGAATAAGATTTATTCGATTAGTCAATATTTTATATTTAGAATGTAAAGAAATTTTTCATATGACAGATTTACATCGCTTATCAATCCGTGAACTCTCTGAAGGCTTAAAAACAGCCCAATTTTCATCACGCGAATTGACTGAACATTATTTGAAGCGTATTGCCCAAATTGACCCAAAAGTAAAAAGTTATGTAACAGTGACTACAGAACAGGCGCTTGCGGAAGCAAATGCGGCTGATGCGGCACTGAAAGCAGGCAATGCCCATGCGCTGGCAGGTATTCCGCTTGCGCACAAAGATATTTTTTGTACCCAAGGCATTAAAACCACTGCTGGTTCAAAAATGCTGGATAACTTCATTTCACCATACGATGCAACGGTGGTTGCAAAAGCGAAAGCTGCGGGTCTCGTGACTTTAGGTAAGGTGAACATGGACGAATTCGCCATGGGTTCAACCTCTGAAAACTCTTATGTCGGTGCAACCTCGAATCCTTGGGCACTGGATCATGTTCCGGGTGGTTCATCAGGTGGTTCTGCAGCAGCTGTGGCTGCTGATCTTGCGCCGATCGCAACAGGAACCGATACGGGTGGCTCCATTCGTCAACCTGCTTCATTCTGCGGCTTAACTGGCTTAAAACCGACCTATGGTCGTGTATCTCGCTTCGGTATGATTGCGTATGCATCATCACTGGATCAGGGCGGCCCAATGGCGCGTTCGGCAGAAGACTGTGCGTATTTGATGAATGTGATTGCAGGTCATGATGCCAAAGACTCGACTTCAATCAACAAAGAAGTGGACGATTACGTTGCTAACCTAAACGGCACAGCGGTGAAAGGCCTACGCATTGGTATTCCAAAACAATACTTCAATGTGGCAGGTTTAGACGCTGATGTGAAAGCACGCGTTGAAGAATCGTTGAAAAAGCTTGAAGACATGGGCGCGACCTTGGTTGAGATTGATCTCAACATGACTGAAGCCTATGTACCAACCTACTACTTGATCGCACCTGCGGAAGCCTCTTCGAACCTGTCACGTTTTGACGGCGTACGTTACGGCTACCGTTGTGAAAATCCGGTGGACTTGATGGACTTGTACAAACGTTCACGTTCAGAAGGTTTTGGTGCCGAAGTACAACGTCGTATCCTGATCGGGACTTATGCCCTTTCTGCGGGTTATTACGATGCTTACTATGTGAAAGCACAAAAAGTACGTCGCTTGATTCAGCAAGACTTCCTTAAAGCATTTGAAAATGTCGACGTGATTGCTGCACCATCTGCACCAACCACTGCTTACAAAATCGGTGCGAATCTCAGCCCGACTGAAATGTATTTAGGCGATATCTATACCCTTGCTGTGAACTTGGCAGGTCTACCTGCCATCAACGCACCTGTTGGTTTCGATAAAGACAGCTTGCCTGTGGGCTTACAGTTGATTGGTAACTACTGGTCAGAATCACAATTGTTGTCGATTGTGCATCAATATCAACAAAACACAGACTGGCATACCAAACGTGCGGCAATTGCTGAGGAGAATGCATAATGACTGAAGCTCAAAAGTTAAAGTTAATTGACGGTTGGGAAGTCGTTATCGGGATCGAGATCCACACGCAGTTGGCGACCAAGTCTAAAATCTTCTCTGGTTCATCGACTGAATTTGGTCAAGACCCAAATACGCAAGCCAGCCTTGTTGATTTAGCCATGCCGGGCGTATTGCCTGTATTGAATGCGGAAGTGGTTGATCTTGCGATTCGCTTCGGTTTGGGGATTGATGCCTATATCGACCAAGCCTCGGTATTTGCGCGTAAGAACTATTTCTACCCAGATTCGCCAAAAGGCTACCAGATCAGCCAGATGGACAATCCGATTGTTGGCTTGGGTCATATCGACATCCAGCTTGAAGATGGCACTGTGAAGCGTATAGGCGTGACTCGTGCCCATCTTGAAGAAGATGCGGGTAAATCGATCCATGACCAGTTCGAAGGCATGTCGGGTATCGACTTAAACCGTGCGGGTACACCATTGCTTGAAATCGTATCTGAGCCAGATATGCGTTCAGTTGAAGAAGCGGTTGCCTATATCAAGTCGATTCACACGCTCGTGCGTTGGTTAGGAATTTCTGACGGTAACATGGCAGAAGGTTCATTCCGTGCTGACTGTAACGTATCACTCCGTCGTCCGGGTCAACCTTTTGGTACGCGTTGCGAGTTGAAAAACCTCAACTCATTCCGTTTCATTGAGCAAGCGATCAATGTTGAAATTGAACGCCAGATGGAAATCTTGGAATACGGCGGCGAGATTGATCAGGAAACCCGTTTGTTCGATCCGAACAAGATGGAAACCCGTTCAATGCGCTCAAAAGAAGAAGCGAACGACTATCGCTACTTCCCAGATCCAGACTTGTTGCCAGTGATCATTGCCGACGAGCAGATCGAAGCGGCACGTGCTGCCCTTCCAGAGCTGCCTAAAGCGCGCCGTGCACGCTTTATCGCTGACTTTGCTGTGACTGAGTACGATGCGCATGTATTGACGCTGTCACGCGAAATGGCGGACTTCTACGAAGCGGTTGTGGCTGCTGCGGGTGGTGCGAAGCAAGGTAAACTCTCTGCAAACTGGGTGATGGGTGAATTCTCAGGTGCTTTAAACAAAGCTGGCTTAGAATTGGCGGACTCTCCTGTTTCTGCTGAGCAGTTGGGCGGCATGATCGCGCGTATTGTCGACAATACCATCAACGGTAAAATCGCGAAGCAAGTGTTTGGCTTTATGTGGGAAGCAGAGGGTAAATCTGCGGATAACATCATTGCTGAGAAAGGCTTGAAACAAGAAACCGATACAGGTGCGATTGAAGCAATCATTAAAGAAGTGCTTGCAGCCAATGAAAAAATGGTTGAAGAGTACAAGTCTGGTAAAGAAAAAGCCTTTAATGGTCTTGTTGGTCAAGTTATGAAAGCGGCAAAAGGTAAAGCTAACCCAGCTCAAGTCAATGAATTAATGAAGAAATTGATTGGTTAAACTGATCTGATTTCAAAAGAAAACCCGCTTTAGAGCGGGTTTTTTATATTTTTAATTTATTACGTTCATCATCAATATATGACATCGTAATATCAATTAAGCAATCAATTAATTCTTCAAAAGTAAAACCCGTATTTTGAGATGAAAAGAAATTCATGGTCAGTGCAACACTGGAATTAATCAAAACATAAACCATCAATTTTAGATTTTTTATTCTAAGCACTTCAGGATGTTTAACTGCATATTCAATCGCTAAAGTATTGATTGCCTTCACTGCTTTTACATGACTGGCTTCGGTACTATATTTGTTCGAAACACTGAGCCAATAGAAGTATTTATTCTCATCTTTTGCTAAAAATTCGCCAATGTGCAAAAAAATGGATCTGATCGCTTCAGGAATTTCCATTTCTTGAATCGTGGGGATGACTTCGTAAATCACTTTAGCCAGCTCAGCAATAAAGTGTTGTTGCATCTCGACAAACAAGGCTTCTTTGTTTTTAAAATATTCATAAAAACTCCCAGAACCAACGCCTGCAATCTCACATACTTTCAATACTGTTGTGTGATCCAACCCATTATTTTTTACTGATATAAATCCTGCATCAACTATAAAACTATAAGTATTTTTTGACCTACTTTGCTTTGGTTTTCTTATAGTTACCATTATAAAAATCTCCTTATTAAATCCGTCTTTTTTCCGTACAAATTCATTGATAGATTCTATATACAAACTCAAGATTGTTCAAATTACCACCTACCTATAAGGGAAAAGAAAATGAATATAGCAGCACAATCTCTACAAAGAATCGTTCGTCGTAATGTGGTTATTCCTTTTGATAAGAACAAAAAGTTTTCTTTTTACTATGAAGATAACCTCGTTGTTACCTCATTATTTGTGGTTCTTTCAGCCATGTTTCCACCCGGTGAAATGTTTTTCATTGAGAGTGTAAGAAATGTCCGTGATCAAATTAAAGATGAAAAACTACTAGAAGACATCCGCAATTTTATTGCGCAAGAAGCCTTTCATAGTCGTGAACATCAGTCTCTCAATGAGCATCTTATCCAATCGGATTATCCTGAAGTTGTAGAGATAGAAGCTAAAACCAAAGCAAAACTAGATGAATTTCGTAAACTACCCAAATTTGAACAATTGGCTGCAACCGTGGTGATGGAACACTATACGGCAACCCTTGCACGATTATTATTAACTGATCCGTTAATTAAACAGAGAACGACGCAAGAAAGTAGAAACCTGTGGGAATGGCATGCACTAGAAGAGCTAGAACATAAATCTGTTGCATTTGATGTATTGGATGCCATAGGTGGTAATACAGCTAAAAACAGAAGGATGGCTCTAACTCGAGTTACTAAACTTCTTTCCCCAGTACTTTTTCATTACTGGATCAAAATATTAAAACGCAGTGATATTAAATTTTCTATTCGGGAGCTCAAAGACGGTGTATATCTGGGCTTTGGAGGAATCAATCGTATAGGAATTATCACAAAAGCAATGATTGAGATGTTGGATGTACGAGATAGAGATTTCAATCCCCTACACATGCAAACGGATCAACTCGAAGCAGAATATCGAGAAAAATTATTTGGTGAAAATGGCATTTTAAAAGCTGTACTTAAAAGCTAATTACTTTTGAGAAATAGAAAAAGCTTTTAACAATCTTATAGGTCAAATGATGAAAGCATCTAAGAGTAAAGCCCCCCTACACAAATAAATGAATTGATCAGTTAAACTTATCTGATTGCAAAAAGAAAACCCACTTTAAAGCGGGTTTTCTAATTTTTATAGGATAAAATAGCTGCACAATAATTTTTAAACTAAAACAGACATGATCATTCAACTTATGAAAAATAGATTACTTTTGAGTACCTGTTTACTTTTAATCAGCAATTCTAATTTTGCACAATCACCTCAAGTCCCTAAAGCTGATACTGATGCTATTTTCAAAGCGGCAGGTTTTACAAAAAGTAAAAAAGGCTGGAAAAGTGATTGTTCAGTCGGTGAAATTACCGCTTATGCCGATTTAAATGGTGATGGGCTGAAAGATGCAATCGTTTCAGATTACGGCACCATGTGTTATGGCAATACAGGCGTTGGTTATTATGTTGTAGCGCAACAAAAAAATGGTCAATGGAAAACCATTTTAAAAGAAGCAGGTATGCCTGAGTTTTTAAAAACAAAAGGAACAGATGGTTGGCCTGATATTGAGAATGGTGGGCCCGGTTTCTGTTTTGAAGTTTTACGCTGGAACGGTCAAGCCTACAAGGTTAATCGCTACGAATATCAAGGTAAGGCTTGTGAGTTATAACGAATAAAATATCAAATCAATAAGTTAAGAAAATTTAATTGAACTAATCTCATTTCAAAAGAAAACCCGCTTTAGAGCGGGTTTTTAAAATCAAATTCGGCAATATGAAACCCATCACTGCCCTCTTAACACACCCAACTTATTCCAGATATCAGGCGTTAAAAAAGTCGTCACTAATTTATTTAAATCAATATAACGCAAGGTGCCTTGCAACTGCTGTCTGACCGCTGGGTCTTTAACAATATCCTGACCTGCACTCTGACCTAACTGCTGAAAAGCCTGTCCAACGGCTTGAATTCCTTCAGCCTGAATCACGGCTTTGGTCTGTGTCGAACACTGCTCCACAATCACACGCTGTAACACCTGTGCCAGCTTCTGATCCAACTGGGTTTTCTGCTCAGGTGTCACATTACTGAAAGACTTTAAATCAGGATGCGCTGCCAAAGCAGTAAAAGTCCATTGCAAAACCGTGGTCTTATCCGCAGCGGTAGTCGCCTTCACCAAACAATCACTCAATTGATCGACCGTCGGCCCAGCCATCGCCACTTGGGTTGTGCCCAACACAGCCGCAGCCATCAACACAGAACAACTCAAATGAGAAAATTTACGGCGGGCAGAAGTATAAACACGAGACATAAGCACAGTTCCAAATTGCAATCTTTCCCTTTGTACCATGCTCTGACAAGATCATCTGTTATGACGCTGTAAATTGCGTAAGCCCACGCGCTCAAAGCTTTGACAAAATGTAAAAACCATGAAGATGGTAAATCACTCAACCTGCACCTTCATAATCCCACTCTGCTGGAATATTCGGTTGCTCAGGTGCTTTATTTAAATCGATATTCAGGTTATGACTGCCCTTAAATGATTTCTCTCTCGAATCTGACGCAGGTGACACATCCAGACTGTAGCGATAACGGAATTGCCAAAGCATCGGCTTAATCGGACGGATATCTAGGCTCAAACCATCTTCATCATGGCACTTGCCCTTAGAGTTTTCATAATCCTGTTCCGAGAAACAGGCCCGAATCATACGGCTAAAATTAAAAGGATAGTTTTCAATAAAGCGATGTGTCTTGCCTGAATCCTTTAACTCATAAAAGCTGGCACGTTCAACACTCGCACCGCCACCTGAATATGATTCTGTAAAAGTATCAATCAGCGCAACCGCATAACGGTTTTGATCCATTGGAAATAGTTTAGGGAAAATAAACTGTTTTGATCGCGCCATTTCCTCAGCAGGCGCTAATGGAATCTGCCATTGCTTCAATAATTTAAAGCCAGAATTCGAATGACTAAACTGGGCTATATTACCCTCAGACAATAACCATAAACTTTGATCAGGTGTTTTTAAACTCAGCCATTGTGGTTTCCTCTGACACAGCTCTTTCACTTGTTCACAGAGTTGCGTCTGTTCCGTTGCACTTAGCTGCCCCTTTTTAAATTCCAGAATTTGTAAGGGCGCAGCCAAAACAGATGCAATCAAACAGGTGGATGCGCCCAGCAAAATCATTGCACCTAAAATCATCTTATTTGTGAGCATGCTATCCCCTTAGGCTATTTTTATCTTCACTGTATTACTTAACCACGGCTTCAATCTGATCAAGATCCCAAATCCCACCTGCCGCAAGGCTTCGGCACATCCCTGTCCATCGATCTTTGGTATGGACAAACTGCTGACCATCCCAGACCCATTCATCACTTGACCAACAATCCCCGAAGCCACGCCCTTTCTGAGCGCTACTGAGAATCCCTGCATGAAAATCAGTGGAATGCTCTGTCACAAAAGTGGCTTGATTTGCAAGTGACTCATCCAACACCCATGCACCATAGCCTTCGTTATAAGCACCCTGCCAGCATAAGGTCGCTGCCAATACTTTTTTATTGGTCAATTTATACAGATCAATCGCTTGAGGTGCTGTTTGCTTGCCATTATAAGCCCCTCTACAAAATTCTTCTTTTTTAGGCACTGGCTGATTCTCCATCAGATTTTGATAGAGTGCGGCATAGCGTTTATCACTTGGACGCAAGGTCAGATAAGGTTTACTCGACGTTTTGATGTGTTTTACGATGAGTTTGGGTTGAGCTGCCAATACATTCGATTCATCAGCTTTACCCTTTTGGATCAAAGCGCCCACTGTACCGATACGCTTTTGAAAATCATCCATTTTTAGCAATACGGCAGCCATTCCTGTATCTGAGATTTGCCATTGCAGATTGGTATTTTTAAAAACAATTTTGGTTGTTTTCTTGGGTTGTTGTGATAAGGCCTTCGCTTGGTTTGCAGAAAGTTTTCCCATCACTGGAAAATCGGTGCCCTCCTCTAAAACCACCTGCCCCAAGTCCTTGCCATTGACATAGAAATGAATATTTTTAAGTTTTTCTGCTGGCATGGAAACTTCTTGAAAACGTGACAATGCAAATTCGACCTGTACAGGTTGCCGCGCACCAGCCTGACGGGTCAATAACAGCGAAGCGGGTTCATCATCACTATATACCTGATAATAACCTGCTGCTCGGCAAGTGCCTGTATTGCTACAGTATATTTCCCAATCTTCATGATAAAATGCAAGACCTTTGATGTCTTGAGCAAAGGCACTAGAACTCAGGACAGCAAGGTAACAGGCTAAAAGCATTTTTTGCATCGGATTTTTTGCTCTTTCTGATTTATTTATTCTTCATTAAAAATATTCTAAATCTTTTAAATTAATCACGTTGTAGGTTCTTGTATTCAAGAATATGCTAATTTGAACTCACACCAAAATGCACACTAAAAATGAAAACATTCATCACTATTTCCGCTGTTTTATTCACATTATCAACCACTTCAACTCATGCAGAGGTTAGTAGCTTTCAGCCTATTTTTCCTAAATTTTCAAACACTTCTCAAGAGCGAAAGTCCGAAAACCAAATTTATGCCTTGGGCGAAGTGTCCTTTGTCAACAATGTCCGTGTTCCCTTTTATGGGGTCACAGCACTGAATCCTGCCGATGAAGGCTTATTAAAAGACTTTAAAAGCTGTACCGCAAAAAGTTGCCATTTTGACTTTAAGCTAGATACACATCAGGCCAAGCAACTCAAATTAGTGGCACTACCTGAAATTGGTGTCGTACTTGTACCTAAAGATTGGTACGATGTGGAGGCACATGCGGGCGCAAATGGTACGGGTTCGGCCTTGCTGATGAGTCCAAATCAAAAACAGGCCATAGAATTATACGATTCATCCTTTTGTGTCGGTTGCGGTATGCCCAATGCCACGCTTTACTTTCCCAATCTGTTAAAAGAAAGTATTGAAAATGAGTTTGGCGGCTATAAAGACCCAAAAAAATTGGTCACTGTGGTTCATCCCTCTAAAAATGTGGCTTTCTTTAGTTATCAGATTCCGAACTTCAACAATAAAACCCATGGTGTGGCGAAATACCATGACGAGGACACCTTTAATTTTAGAGAAATCACCGTCACTCTGGATCAATCACAACAGCACTTGCTTGGGCCAATTTTAAATTTTTATCACTTTAGCCACTAGTAACCTAAAACTTTCAAGTCGTTTGACTGGCTTTGAGTAGATTTAAAAAATGCTCCACCCGAACACTATTGCCTTTGGCACGACAAATCGCATAAATCGGGGCGATACACGGCTTTTTCGCTTCTAGCGCTTTATACACAATCTGTTTATTCCAGAAATCCTGAATCGATGCGGGGACAATTGATAATCCAATCCCCGCCGCAATCAGATTAAGGCTCGAAGTTAGACGTGGTGCTTCCTGCACAATATTCGGGTTAAACCCGGCCTGATAGCAATTTGCCAAAATATTATCAAACAGGTCCTGCCCCGCAATACGGCGATACAACACAAACTCATACGGCTCTAAATCGAGTAGGCGGATTGATCCCTCTTGCTCAACCAAAGGATGATTACTCGGTAAGGCCACAATCAAGGGCTCATCCAGTACATGAATGCTTTGAACTGCGGCATGAATCGGCGCGGGTTTGCGCAGAAAAACGATATCCAGTTTTTCATTGATCACTGCATCGGTTAAGGCGGTACTGCTGTCTTCTTCCAGATGAATGGCGACGGCAGGAAACTGTTCCCTGAATTGACGTAATAAGGCAGGCAAAAAAGGATGCAAACCTGCCGAGTTGGTAAAGCCAATATTGATCTGACCTTCCAAACCTTGGGCAATGTTTTTCACCCGTTTGGGAATCGACTGGGCATGCGCCAAAATGGTGATGGCTTCCTGATATAAAGCCTTACCCGCTTCAGTGACTTCCACACCGCGAGGCAGACGTTTGAGCAAAGCGGTATCCAGCTCTTCTTCCAGACTTTTAATCAATCGGGTCAACGGTGGCTGTTGCATATGCAGTCTAACTGCAGCTTTGGAAATATTGCTTTCTTCTACCACAGCAACGAATGCATTGAGCTTATGAATATCAATCATACATACCTTAAAAGTATAGATAGCGGCAAAAATAGCATTTGTGAATATACCACAAATCTTCCATGCTATAGCTCACAAGGTTGAACAGAAAGGTAATCCAATGAAAGCCCAAGCCCTATCAATAGCGAGTGAACCACTAACGACTGCTCCTGATTGTAAGGCACTTTTTACGGGATTTATGAAATTGGGATTGATGGGTTTTGGTGGTGTTTTGCCACTGGCGCATCGCATTATCGTTGAAGAACATAAATGGATTGATGCTGGCAAATTTACCGACTTACTGGGTATCTGCCAGTTATTACCGGGCGGCAACATCATCAATATGGCCGTTGCCATTGGAATGGAATTCCAAGGCGTGAAAGGTGCGATCAGTTCAGTGCTCGGTTTAATCTCCGCCCCAACAGCAATTGTGCTGATCATCTATCAGGTCTATGAGCATTTTCAGTATCTCCCTGCCGTTAAACACATGATTCAAGGTTTGGCAGCGGCTGCCGCAGGCTTGCTGTTTGCAACAGGATTTAAGATGCTCAAGCCAATTTTAAAAAGCTATCTGACTCTTTTTACAATTGGCCTGACTTTCGTGTTTATGATCTGGATCAAGCTGCCCTTAGCCCTGACTTTAGCAATTTTACTGGCCATTAATATGCTGGTTTTAGGAGTGAAAAAATCATGATTTTGCTTACACTTGCACTTGTATTCACTCAACTTTCACTACTGGCTTTTGGTGGTGGTAATGCCATCCTGCCTGAAATGCAACACCAAGTGGTGACCGTGCATCAATGGATGAGCGCAGAACAGTTTAGTTCACTGTTTGCCATGGCACAGGCTGCCCCCGGCCCGAATATGATGATTGTGCCTTTGGTCGGCTGGCATGTGGCAGGGCCAGCCGGTTTGTTAGTCACTTCATTGGCGAAGTTTGGCCCATCTTCCATCATTACCATTTATGCGCTGAAATTCTGGGAACGCTTTAAAGCCAATCCATTACGGGCACGCTTTGAAAAAGCGCTGAAACCGATTACCGTGGGTTTGGTTCTGGTCAGTGCGTGGTTGATTGCCGATGCATCTGCACAAAACCTGCTTTTGGTCGTCATCGTGATTGTAACCGCGATTCTCGGCATGTTTAAAAAGATTCATCCCCTCTGGGTCATGGCCGCAGGCGCAGGACTTGGAATCGCCTTCCTTTAAAATGACAATAAAAAACCTGCTTGATACAGGTTTTTTATTGCATCTCGAACTACCAGATACTGACCCGTTTTTCAGGCGCTAAATACATTTTATCTCCCGCTTTGATCTTGAAAGCATCGTAGAACGGCGCTTGATTGACTAAAGCTCCGTTGGCACGCACTTTATCGGGTGCATGCGGATCAGTTTTTAAATACACTATCGCTTGCGCTTCACGGGTTTTGGCACGCCAGACTTGCGCCCAGCCCATATAGAAGCGCTGCTCACCGGTACGCCCCTCGATCATAGGCGCAGGCTTCCCTGCTAACGAAATTTGATACGCTTTATAAGCAATCGATAGACCTGAGTTATCGGCAATATTTTCACCCAAAGTCAGTTCACCGTTGACGTGATAGCCCGCAATGGGTTCATAGGCATTGTATTGGGCAATCAAGGCCTGTGTTTTGGCTTTAAATTTCTGATGATCTTGCTTGGTCCACCAGTTGCGCATATTACCCAACTCATCAAACTGGCTGCCTTGATCATCAAAACCATGACTGATTTCATGCCCGATCACACTGCCAATCCCACCATAATTCACTGCATCATCGGCATCGATATTAAAAAATGGCGGTTGCAGAATTGCAGCAGGAAAAACGATTTCATTTGATGACGGGTTGTAATAGGCATTCACGGTTTGCGGTGACATAAACCATTCATCACGATCAACAGGCTTACCCAATTTATCCAAACTGTCTTGATGTTCAAACTCTCTGGCACGAATCACGTTGCCAATCAAGTCGCCATCTTTGATCTCTAGCGCAGTATAATCACGCCATTTGTTTGGATAGCCGACTTTAATCGACAAACTGGCTAATTTCTTCTTGGCCTGTAGTTTGGTCGCAGGACTCATCCAGTCCAGTTGGCTAATGCTTTGATCATAGGCTTGAATCAAATTCTGTACCAAGGCATCCATACGCTGTTTTTTATCCGCAGAAAAATGTTTTTCTACATAAATCTTGCCCAGACCATCACCCAGTACCCCATTCACAGTTTGCACACCACGCTTCCAACGCACTTCCTGCTCGGCAACATCGCGTAAAGTCTTGCCATAGAAGGCAAAGCTTTCATCAACCAAGGCTTTGTTCAAGAATGGCGAAAAATTACTGATCAGGTTCCATTTAAAATACGCCTTCCATACATTGAGAGGTGTTTGATTGAGGACAGGATCAAGCGCTTTAAAATAGCTGATTTGATGCACTTGAATGGTCTGGATTTTGTCCTTGACCCCGACGGTATTGAGATAAGCATCCCAATCAAAACTCTGGCTTAACTTGTTTAAATCTTTCAGTCGGTAAATATTGTAACGTTTAGATAAATCACGGTTCTG
Organism: Acinetobacter sp. NBRC 110496; assembly: GCF_000876115.1. Classification (NCBI taxonomy): domain Bacteria; kingdom Pseudomonadati; phylum Pseudomonadota; class Gammaproteobacteria; order Moraxellales; family Moraxellaceae; genus Acinetobacter; species Acinetobacter sp. NBRC 110496. Next base: position 13,415 of record NZ_BBTF01000027.1, on the reverse strand, counting down.
GACATTACTCCACTGAATCTTGGCCAAGTCGGTTTCAAGCTTCAAAATTTCTTTTGCGTGCTGTGCCGCTTGCTGATCGCCTGCCAGTTGTAGCATGCGTTCAATATGCTTGAGATATTTGGTACGTGTTTCCACAAACTTCTGATCATCTTTTAAATAATAATCACGGTCAGGCAAACCGAGTCTGCGCTGTGCCAGTCCCGCAATCATCACATCAGAATGCTTCATGTCTTGATCAATACTGATATCAAACGGCGTTCTGACCCCGATGCGAGAGAAATGCCCCATTAACGTAGCAAGCTCTTTTTTATTTGCAATTGCATCGACTCGTGCCAACTCTTGCTTTAACGGTGTGATGCCCTGTGCCTCAATTTCTTTTTCATCCATGAAACTGGCATACAGGCTGGCAACTTTCTGCTCAACAGTCCCAGTTGTCCATTTTTGTGCGCTCAGTGCTTCAACAATAGTGTGCAATTGATTGGTCGATAACTCCTGCAACTCATTGAATGCACCCCAGCGTGATTTATCAGCAGGAATCTCAGTGTCTTTCAGCCATGTGCCATTCACATAGTTATAAAAGTCCTGATTGGCAGACACACTGTGATCAATATATTGCTGGTCAATACCTGAGATTTTTTGCGGTGTGGAAGATTGAATTGCTGAGTCTGCCCATACAGGTGCAGTAAAAGCCGTCAGTGCAAGCGCCAATGCACTTTTAAGCAATACAGGTTTCATGATTTATCCTATTTATTTAGGTTCTAAGTTATACAAAAGAAAAATGAGAGATCATTAATTTTATCAAGCGACTATAGTGAAGTAGTTTCATCAAATAAAGTCATTTTCGTTGCAATATATATTCACTTTTCACATAAAAACCACAAACTGGCTAAAATCGTTGGCAATAAAAAAGCCCTAGCATCAAGCTAAGGCTTTCTGAAACGAAACTGTTCAAACTAATCTAATATTTTTTCAAAGGCTTTCAGACGTTTATGAATCGACAATAACTCGATAATGGTTTTCCATGAACTGATCAGATATTGGAAGGATTCACGAACCTTACCAAAAACCCCACCAATCTGGTTAATTAAGCCAAGGGTTAACTTACCTGCTGCAATCGCAGGGAATAACACAAATAAGTTGTAAATCACATCCAACTGCCCATACCACGTCGCAGTTAAGTTAAAGTAGGTGTAGTGAAAATATAAACGGAAATAGTTTTTACGCACCCGACCGAATAACTCTTTCAAAGTCGCAGGTTGCGCTCGATCCGCATGGTCTTCACCATAAACCAACTCCTTACGAAATGCCGCCTCGACTTTCTGGTTATTAAACTGAAGACCAGGCAGTTTTATCCCCACCACCATCAGTAGAACCGTACCAAAGATTGCCCAAACCACCGCAGCCCAAACCAGAGAATATTGCAATTCGCCCACAATCGGAATTTCGGGTACATGTTTTGAAAGCTGAAACAATAAAGGTAAAAATGCGATCAATGTCATGATTGCCTTGACTAGTTCAACGCCTAAGTCTTCCACAATCGTGGCAAAACGCATAGTATCCTCTTGCACACGTTGTGCTGCACCCTCTACATGACGTAATTTCGACCAATGTTCGGTATAATATTCATTCATTGCTGTACGCCAACGGAATACGTAATGACTGGTAAAAAAAGCATTGATAACCGCAAGGGTCACGCCCACCATGGCAATATATAGAAACACCATCGTTTCTTTATACAAGTCGGAGATATTTCCTCCACCATTGGTGAGCATGTTTTGAATCATATCCCAGAAGGGTACATACCATGCATTGACGGCAAGGCTCACCTGTACGCCAAACCAGATATTAAACAGGATAAATGCAGATCCCCAAATCGACCAGCGCTGCCATTTATTGTCTGAGAAAATCCGCCAAAATCCAGCAAATAATGCAGTTGCAGCGATAAACCAGAGATAAAACCAAAGTGAAGAAGGTTCCCAGAATCGGCTAATCCCAACAGATAACTCTGCCTCCGCATAGCCTTTAGGAAAACCCAGATATTCCGCCCAGCTATGCCCCCCTGTGTACCAGAGCAACATATTGAGTGCTAACCAGACGATAACTGAAATAAAAAACGGACGCGGATTCGGAAAGAAAGACTTAAACATGGTGTTTAACAATCCTTGTTATGTAGCGATTCATTTGACTAGGTCATCCTATGGCCTAAAACTTAAAATGATCTGATAAAAAGTTTGATGATTTGTAGTTATTTACCTGTTTTTTCAACTTTTTGATAGCTTTTTGTAGATGATTTACAATTTGTTTTTATCGACAAGCGATTTTAGTAAATGGACTCAAACACTTAAGTCCATTATGGCAATCATGACAGAATAATTTAACGTGGTACGGAGGTACTCATTTTCAAGGCAATATCCTGCTGTTCATTTTGTGCTGGATAGCTTTTACTTTGAATCGCCCATTGAATTTCAGCTAACTTTTCATTGGCAGCATCAACACCTGCTTGCATGGTCATCTCACGGCCTTTGACATCAAAAATATGTGCTTTCTCACGCAAGTCAGGCTGAATCACGATATCCGCTTCTTTCAGTTCTTCTTCGGCCAGACGCCCTTGCATGATATTGATATTTTGATTGAATAGCCCCCAGACATTACTGGTTTCGGTATGAATCGGTTGTGCAAGGATATCCACAGCAATCACCACATCTGCCCCCAGCTCACGTGCAACATGCACAGGTACAGGACTGACCAAGCCACCATCGACATATTCAACATCATGAATTTTAGTTGGGATAAACATACTTGGAATGGATGCTGAAGCCCGCACAGCCTGTCCAGTATTGCCATAATTAAATACGGTTCGGGTGCCATCTTTTAATTCAGTTGCCACCACATACATTGGGATTTTCATTTTTTCTAATGGCAGGTTATGCACTTGCTCGTTGATATAGTCTTCTACTTTTTTACCATCAAAAAAGCCCTTGAGGCTCACATTGACTTCGCGAACGTCATTGGCTTTGAGTTTTAATGCAATATCACGCAACTCGGCAGCACTTTTGCCACTGGCATAGATCGATCCTACAATACTGCCCGCACTGGTACCCACAATAAAATCAGGGCGAATCCCTTGCCGCTCCAGAACCTCAATAACACCAATATGGGCATAGCCGCGCGCGCCGCCGCTCCCCAGAACCAATGCAATCACGGGGCGTTTTTGCTGCTGTTTAATGGCAGTAAAGGGTTGGTTCACAGCTTGAGCTTGGGCATCCTCAATCACGGGTTTTAAATGTGATGTTGTTTGGCACCCTGCCAACACAGTCATGGAAAGACCCAACACCCATAATTTAAGCTGTTTCATAAGCCACAATTGCCATATCTACGATATCTACTGCTCAAATTTTAGCGTTTACTCATCCAAAAACTGTATCAATTTTTTGTATTTTTCATAAAAAGTTCATAAAAAAAGCTCCTCGAAAGGAGCTTTTAGATTTGATCAATCTTGGCAGAATTCAATTACCAGATATCTGAATCGACTTTTTTCTTCAATTCTGGATACTTATCAATTTTAAACTCAGGCTCTTTAATCCCTTGCTTCAACTGTGAGGTATAGTCTTTCAATAATGTACGCGCCATTGGCGTTAACAGTAAGATTGCGACCAAGTTAATGGTTGCCATAATCCCCATGAATAAGTCAGCCATTGACCAAACCAATGGAACACTACCAATTGCACCGAAGTACACCATGACCAATACAAAGATTCGGAAGATGAACATCACTTTCGGATTGTTATTGATAAACTGTACATTACTTTCCGCATAAGCATAGTTACCTAATACGGCTGAATAACAGAATAAGAACAACAGAATCGCAAGGAAATCGCCACCCCAGCTTCCTACTTGAGACTCTAAAGCACGTTGTGTCAGTTCAACTCCGACAAAGCCCGCATCATGGTAAACACCAGAAACCAAGATAATGATCGCTGTACTGGTACACACAATAAAGGTATCAACGAAAACACCAAGCATCTGTACCAAACCTTGGTTGACTGGATGTTTTACATCAGATGCTGCAGCTGCGTTCGGCGCCGAACCCATACCCGCTTCGTTGGAGAACAAACCACGTTTGATCCCTTGCATCATTGCCATCGAAATCATGGCACCAAAGAAGCCACCCGCTGCGGCATTAAACTGGAAAGCCTCGCTAAAGATCAACTTGAAGATTCCAGGAAGGAGCTCATAGTTGCTTAATGCGATATACAACGCAACTGAAAGATAAAGACCAGCTTTTAATGGTACAAACATTTCAGCAAACTTTGCGATACGCTTAATACCACCAAAAATGGCTAATGCAACCAAGACAACAAGTGCAAGACCAACCCATGAAATAACCAGATCAACACCACCTAGGTGTGCAACCAGATTGGCTTTGTCCCAGCCCCATGCATGCGAAGAAGCGTTTGCAATCGCATTGATTTGAACTGAGTTAAATACGAAACCATACGTAAAGATCAATGCCAGAGCAAAGATCACCCCAAAGGTCTTGCTACGTAAACCCTGAGTAATATAGTACGCTGGCCCACCCCGGAACTGCTTGCTATTACTATCTCTCACTTTAAACAGCTGCGCGAGCGATGATTCAATAAATGCAGAACTCATGCCTAGTAATGCTGTAAACCACATCCAGAACACCGCACCAGGTCCACCAATCGCAATCGCGATTGCTACACCAGCAATGTTACCTACACCAACACGGCTTGCTAGCCCCGTTACAAACGCCTGAAACGGTGTAAGTCCATGTGAATCTTTTTCTTCAGCTTTACTACGGCTGCCCTTCATCACCTTAATACTGTGGAAGAACATTCGAATCTGTACTGCTTTCGTTGCAATAGTATAGAAAATACCGACTGCAAGCAGGAAAACAACGAGAAAGTCCCATAAAGGATCATTGAAAAAACTTACCCAAGCCATCAGGGTGTCATTTAATTTTTCATTCATCACTTATTCGCTTTTAAATATTTTATGTACATCCGTACATATACGATAACAATGGATGAATCAAAAAAGCCCCGCTTGGGGCTTTTGATCCGACTTAGGCAAAGAATTTCAAAATTAATTGAATTACTGTTGCGTTAATTAAATCAACGAAGAACGCACCACAAAGCGGAACAATCAAGAAGGCTTTATGAGATGGTCCATACATATTGGTAATCGCTTGCATGTTTGCAACTGCGGTTGGTGTTGCACCCATACCAAAACCACAATGACCTGCTGCCAATACCGCTGCATCATAGTTTTTACCCATGACACGGAAGGTAATGAATGCTGCATACAATGCCATGGTAATGGTTTGCGCCCCTAAGATCACAACAAGTGGACCAGCTAAATCGGCCAATTGCCATAATTTCAATGAAAGCAATGCCATTGCGAGATAAAGTGATAATGACGCATTACCAAACACATCAATCGCACGGTCAAAGATATCTACTTTTAATACGCTTTCTAAGATATTACGTAAAATCACACCACCGCCAAGTGCCCAAACGAAAGTTGGTAACTCGAACCATGTACCCTTACTAAAGCCAGTCATGAATTCTGCAAATGCTAAACATGCAGCAAACATCCCCAAGGTCGTAATCGCATTATCCGCAGTAATTAAACGGACTTGGTGGGGATTTTCAAATGGTGCAAGCTCATCAGGATGCTGATCCAGATGCGTATCACGATTTTTGATCTCTGCAGGCGTTTGCGCTTGAGCAAGACTATAGCGGTTGATCAATAGTTTCGCCAATGGCCCACCGATAATACCACCGATAATCAGACCAAAGGTTGCACTCGCCATACCTAACGCTAAAGCACCTTGAATCCCATGTTGGGTTTCAAGAATTTCGCCCCATGCACCTGCGGTACCATGACCACCCGTCAATGTGATTGAACCTGCAATCAAACCGACCAAAGGATCAATACCCAGCATCGTTGCAAGGCTCATACCAACTGCATTCTGTACCACAATAAATGATGCGACACAGATCAGGAAAATCACTAAACCAATACCACCTTCTTTCAACTTCATGAAATTAGCACTTAAGCCAATCGAAGCAAAGAAGATCAGCATAAAACTGGTTTGTAACTCACTACTAAAGACGATACTGTAGCCCCAAAGTGAGTGTACAAGCAGTGAAAGTACTGCTGCAACCAAACCACCCGCAACAGGCTCAGGAATGTTATAGCGCTTTAAGAAGTCAATTTTATTAACGAGTAAACGCCCTAATAACAAGACGATCACCGCCGAAATTAGGGTGTAGAAACCATTAAAAGTAAATTCCATATCTTCTTCCGTTTATTTTAATTGTTCTTCCGATGGTTTTTTCGCCACGTTGGAACGCATAAAATAGTAACTCTCAAAATGAGTGAAAACTCAATCAACTTAATAAAAAGCATACAGTTCTAAGCAAGAACTTTGCCTGTATTCAGCAATTCAGTTTTCACGGATGATTTACACCTACAGGATAGATGGCTTAGAAGTTATAGCGAGCCATTGCTCCTACACGATTATCCTTACCTTTTTGTCCATCAAAAGTTTTACGTTCGCCATAAATATACTCAAGACCAAACGTAATCGGTGTGACAGGTGAATACATAATATTCCACCAACCTTGTTGCAAGGTTTTATTCTGCGCAGTGTCTTTAGCGACAACAGCCTGCTTAGCAAAATCATTGCTATCATCAGCAAACATCGCGCCATAAGCCAAGGTACTACGCAGTTTTGGTGTAATTTGATAGGTTGTGCCCACAGTCAGGGCATCAAACTCATTTAGGTTTAAAGCAAAATTATTTGGGTTTACGTTGTAAGCATTGTTGGTATACAACAAGAATTTACTGTCACCTTTAACATGCGAATAATCGATCATCGCCTGTAATTCATCAGTGAACTTATATTTTGCACCAACCGCAACGCCCCAGCCTAACTCAGAATCATTGGCACTCAGTTGCTTATCATTATTATAAGCCGCTCTACTACGTGCTTCGGTAATCAATGCACGTGCAGATGTCGTGCCCTTGGCTTCTGCAAAATCATATTTCAATTTTGAAGTCAAAGCAGGCGCGCGATTGTCATCATTGCCTTTTTCCAAGGCCACAAAATAATGTGTATCTGGATTCAGTGCGCCACTATAACGAACCATTGGTGTACGGTAAGTCCCAATACCCAGCGGTGAGTTGAAATCCAGCATTTCTGGCTGCAAGTCGGTTGCCAGGAAAGTCGAGGTGGTTTGACCAAATAACCAGTCATTTAGGGTCATATATGCATGACGGATACGAATGGTGTCATTACTGCTACCACCGCGGAAATCTACTTCTAATTTACCGCCGACCTTCGCCCCTTCAACAGGCGCTTTAAAATCAAGTCCTAAACGCGTCACTGTGGCCGTGCTATAGAAACGATCACTGTTCTTTTCAGCGCCTTCCAAATCGACTTTATTGATACGGTTAAAGATCCCATCGCCACCTTTGGCCTGATAAGAAGCATCACCGCGTAAGAAACCATGTAATTTAACTTCCGCACCAGAGGCGGTATTAAAGACCAGTTGTGATTTTTGAGGTACTACAGGAGCAACTGCTACATTTGCAGGATGATCCGGATGTGTTTCCTTTAAATTAGAATGCTCCTGTCCTGGAACAAGCACACTTTGTTGTTTTGCTTGGGGAACATATTGCTGAAGCAACGCTCTTAATTCTTTCACTTCATCACGAAGTTGCTGAATCTGTTCTTGCTCGCTGGCAGCATGGGTGTTGTTCATCATCAAGGCTGCAACAGTGATTGCCAAACCTTGTACTACGAACGGCTTACGGATGAGAGATAAACTCATGAGAAGCTCCTTGTATCTGGTGTATATTTCAACATTTTCCATAAGCATATAGCCGGATAAACTTAATATGCCCGAAATAGAAAATCCCCCTCACCCTATCAGTAAGGAAAGCCTAATCAATTTTTTAAAAAGGGCGTATTATGCATAAATTTCGGATATTGTGTGTACTTTTTATTTAAGGAGTTTTGCTCATTTTGACAGCAATGAAAAAATAGTTTTTCGATTTCATTATGTTACTAATAGTTTTCTTTTTCACACAAACTAAACAAAATATCAAAAATGCGTAACAGGCCGCATTAATTCTTTTATTTTCTCGGCTATTTTCTATACTCGGTTAAATTTTGCCGTGAAAATTATCACGAAAGTTGATTTATTGATTTATAGTCTGCAGATACCACAAGACCAACATGATAAGGAGTTTTTATGAACACGGAACAAGTCCGCTATGTGGATGATGCCATCACCTCTCGCCATTCGGTACGTGCATTTTTAGATACTCCTGTTGACACCCAAACCATCAAAGATATTTTAGCTGTGGCCAGTCGTGCGCCTTCAGGGACCAATGTGCAGCCGTGGAAAGTGTATGTGGTGACCGGGCAAAAACGTAACGAAATGATTGACCGTGTTTGTCGCGCGCAAATTGAACTCCTGCAAAAACCCGAACTGGCAGCCCAATATCAAGAAACCTTCGCCTACTATCCTGCAACCTGGATCTCACCCTTCATTGACCGTCGTCGTGCCAATGGTTGGGGACTATATGGCTTATTGGGTATCCAGAAAGGCGAGAAAGAAAAAATGGCGGCGCAGCAATTACGTAATTTCCAATTGTTCGATGCCCCTGTTGCCCTGTATTTCACCGTCAACAAGATTATGGGCATCGGTTCAAAAATGGATATTGCCATGATGATCCAAAATGTCATGGTCGCCGCTAAAGCCCGTGGCTTAGACACCTGTCCACAAGCAGCATGGAATCATTTTCATCCTATCGTACTCGATATTCTGGGTGCACCTGAAGATGAGGAACTGGTCTGTGCTGTAGCTTTAGGCCATGCTGATCCTGAACATATCGTCAACACATTTATTACCCCTCGCGAACCGGTAGAAAACTTCACGGTCTTTTTAGACTAAGTCTGGAGGTCAAGCAGTGTCTCTAAGTAGAGAGACTGCTTTGTTGCTGTTGTCCAACTTTTAAAATCGCGAAAAAGCCAGCGCTGGTAAACAGCAGCATCATGATGCCCATATTTAAAGATGCTTTCCATACCAAGAAGTTCAACATCAATCCTGCCAACAAACCACAGGCAAATTGCATACTGCCCATAATGGCACTGGCTGTGCCTGCACGCGCACCTTGCTGAGACATGGCCAAAGCCATGGCATTTGGCCCCGTCAAACCAATTCCAGACACCACCAAGAATAGACCAGACATTAACAATACCAAGGGTGCATCTGCCATTAAACCTGCACTCAGTACAATCAAGGCACCAAAACACTGGATTAAACCGCCTAAGCGCAAACGCTGGAAAATCCCCATTCGGCTATTCAGATGTTTATTAAAAGATGACATCAACATAATCCCTGCGGCATTTAACGCAAAGGCATAAGAGAAATGCTGTTGGGATAAGCCATATTGCCCCATAAATACTTCAGAAGCCGAGCTGATATAACAGAATAAGGCTGCTCCCGTTAAACAACCCGCAAACATCGGCACACGGAAGCTTTCGTCTTTGAAAATTGCGGCATAAAGCGTCGTGACCTGATAAGCCGAAAGTTTTAAACGGCGTTCGACAGGCAGAGATTCTTTAAAGAAGAAATGCACACATAGCCAACACAGCACCCCAATCATCGACAAGGTGATAAAAATCGCCTGCCATGGGAAGAAATTCAAAATCCATGCGCCAAAAATAGGCGCCAGAATCGGTGCCAGCCCCATCACAATCATCATGCTGGAAAACGCTTGTGCAGAACCTTGCATGTCCAAACGATCACGGATGGTCGCCCGTGCCATGACCACGCCCACACAGCCACCCACGGCCTGAAAGATACGTGCGGCAATCAAGGCCCATTCATTGGTGGCGAACACACAAGCCAGACTGGCGATTGCATACAGTGCCAAACCAAAATATAGGGGTTTTTTACGGCCAATGCGGTCACTGACAGGTCCATAGATCAATTGTCCAATCGCCAACCCTAAAAAATAAGCTGGTAAGGTATTGGCCACCATTTGTGTACTGACCCCAAACTCATCTGCCATTTGTGGCAAAGCGGGTAAGTACATATCAATTGATAAGGGCCCTAATGCGGTTAACAAGGCAAGCAACAAAATCCATGCTGTTGAATATTGACGCTGATGGGGTTGCTCTGCCTGCATAATGCTCTACTTTTCATCTATTACTTAGATTCTAAGCTTAGCATCCCCAACATATTTGTGCATAATAAGAATCAGAAAATCGATTGCAGAATACAAAAAGGACAAGCTTTGAATCCTTGGTTCGGACGTTTAAGACAAGCAACTTATAACACCACGTTTATGTATAACGTGCGCATGTTAATCGCCTTTACGGGTACAGCTTTTGTTCCCTATCTTTTAAATGATCAATTGGCCACCATTCCATTGACTTTGGGTGTAGTTGCCGCCGCGATTAGTGATATTGATGATCGCTTTTCAGTGCGCATCCAAAATCTGCTCTATACCTATATTGGTTTCTTTATTACCGCCGCTTCGGTACAACTGTTATTCCCCTATCCTGTCGCTTTTGCCATTGGCTTAATCGCCTCATGTATCGGCTGGATTTTATTGGGTTCTTTGGGCCGTCGTTATGCCACCATTGCCTATGGCTGTCTGGTGATTTCGGTCTATGCCATGCTGGGTGTGCACTTATTTGAACAATGGTATATGCAACCTGCCTTATTGGTCGCGGGTGCTGCATGGTATGGTTTGCTTTCTACCATTAGCTTCCTGCTTTTTCCAGTCCGAAAAGTTCAAGATCAGCTTGCTGCATCCTACACGGCTCTGGGGAGTTTCCTGTTTGCCAAGTCAAACTTATTTGATGTGGACATGACCCCTTCCAGCTATCAGCAAAGTATGATTGATATCGCCATGGAAAACGGTAAGTTAGTCGCAATCTTTAATGATCTTCGCATGTCATTATTAACACGTCTCAAAGGTGACCGAGGGCAAAAAGACACTCGACGTAGTCTGCAATATTATTTCGTAGCACAAGACATCCATGAACGCGCTGACTCAGCCCATATTGATTATCAAAAGCTGGCAAAGGTATTTCAACATAGCGATATTTTATTTCGTTTTCAGCGGATTTTGTCCATCCAAGGCAAAGCCTGTCAGGACTTGGCGCAATCGATTTTAAGTCGTACCCGTTATACGCATAACAAACGCTTTAAACATAGTTTTGAGAACTTGCGTCTATCGCTGGAAAAACTGCGGGAAGAGGGTCAATATGATCAAGTCCGGATCAATGCCCTGTTTGCACTGTATCAAAATCTCAAATCAATTGATGCTCAATTACAAAACTTGGAGACCGAGCGTAATCTGCAAAAGATTAATGCAGAGCATACTGAGAACCAGCTTAAAGATGATGATCTCAAGGGCTGGAATGACATCATGGTACGGGTAAAACAACATCTCACGCCTGAATCGGTATTATTCCGTCATGCCGTGCGTTTATCCATCGTCCTCTTTATTGGCTATCTGTTTATTCAGCTCACCAATATTGCTTACGGCTACTGGATTTTACTCACCGCCTTGTTTGTCTGCCAACCCAACTTCAATGCCACCAAACGCCGCTTATACCTTCGTATCATCGGCACACTGGTCGGGATTATTGTCGGTCTGGCGATTATCTATTTTATTCCTTCGATCGAAGGACAGTTGGTAATGCTGATTCTGAGCGGTGTACTGTTCCTTGAATTGCGCAGTAAACAATATGCCCAAGCGACCGCTTTTATTACGATCCTTGCCCTTATCAACTTTAATTTAGATGGTTCTGCTTTTGCTGCAGGTTTTCCGCGTTTGATTGATACCGTGATTGGTTGTGCCTTGGCATGGTTTGGGGTCAGCTTTATCTGGCCAGACTGGAAATTCCGCAGACTACCCCGCTCGATTCAACGTTCTTTACAGGCACAATGTAAATACCTTGCGGAAGTGGTTGAACAATATCATCAAGGTCGTAACAATGCTTTGAATTATCGAGTGGTACGCCGCACCGCACATAATACCGATGCAGAAGTCGCATCACTGATCTCAACCATTGCGACAGAACCGAATATCGATATCAATAAAAAAAGTCAGGCGTTTGAGTTTTTATGTCTCAGTCATACTTTTTTAAGCTATATCGCCGCATTGGGGGCGCATCGAGAGCAAATTCAAGATCAGGAGGTCTTAGCCTTACTTGATCAGGCTCTGGATGATATCCAAGGGGCACTACTGAGAGATGAAGTTCCTGATCTATCTGCGCAAAACCTGATGCAAACCATCCGTGAGCGCCTGAGTGACAATAATGATAATGATCCAAAATCGCTCATCATTTTACAGCAACTTTCACTGATGCTCAGCGTATTAACGCGTCTCAGTATGCTAAAACAGAGCCTAAGCCATGAACCGAATGAAGAGGGTACCGAATTTGCTTCACTTTAACAGCCGTTGAGATTGCAACCGCTCCCATGATTCGCCATTGGCATAATATCTTTGCATGCCAATAGATGTTAAACTAAACCCAGTTATATACTCATTTTTTATACTATGACCGCCAAAACGCTATACGCTTATACGCTACAACCTGTTCCTTATGAAGTTTCTGAAGCTGAACAACGTCAAGCTCAACTGATGATTTGGCGTAGTACCAACAAATTCAGCCGCAAAGCATGGATGATTATGATTGCACTGGTTGTGCTTTCATTGGTTGCTGAAGGACTTATTAAATATTATTCAACCTACTCAACCGTGATTTGCTGGGTCGTGATTATCAGTGTGGTACTGTTCTATCTGATCAAACGTTTTGGTCTGGAATGGTACGTTAAACGTAAAATGACTGAATTCCCAGTACAGGAAATCAAAGGTTTACGTTTAGGGGTACAACCACATGGTATCGTAATGCGCCAAAAAATGGGCCTACAAGAAGGTACTGCAACTATTGGCTGGAAAGACATTTACGAATGGTATAGTTCTCCTGATTTTATTTTGGTGAACTTCAAAGTAAAAACGCCAAAAGGTGAAGAACAACAAGGCGCTTATATTTTGCCAAAACGCATGGATTCAAAGAATTTCTCTTTCAATACCGTACGCAAGCATTTAAACGAAACCGTTGGTGCTGCCAAATCAATCTAAGCTTTAAAGATTGATTCCAAAACCTCCCTTGCTGGGAGGTTTTTTTAATGGATGAATAAAAGAAAAATTAAGGATAATGTCATCATTTTTTTAAAGCAGATTAGATGCGTTATTCCAGTCTATGCGCCGATCTAAAAACGCATATTGAGCTGTTAGTTTGGGTTCTGCCTGTAATTTTTCAAAATAATCCAGCACTTCACTCTCTGGAATAT
>NZ_BBTF01000028.1:0-51340 GCF_000876115.1 Acinetobacter sp. NBRC 110496 | reverse complement strand
AATAGCTGAATAGCTGAATAGCTGAATAGCTGAATAGCTGAATAGCTGAATAGCTGAATAGCTGAATAGCTGAATAGCTGAATAGCTGAATAGTGGGGGATTTGAGTTAAGCTAAAATGATCCCAACAAAGTCGGCTATATTCCCCAAAAGAGGAATAGTTTTTCTATGATCATATCCGTTAGTATCAAGAGACAGATCGTGCGAGGTTGTGTTTTCACGGTAATAATAAACATAAAATGTTGTTCTATTTACACTCCGCCATTCTCCGATATAGAGAGTGGCTTTTTTTAGTTTTGATGTTTTGTTTCTATAATATTCAGCCAATAAAAAAGAGCTGTTAAAAACAGCTCTTTTTTATTTCACAAAGCATTAAGCTTGTTGGATACCCGCAACAACCCAATCTTGTTGTGAACCGGCAGGTTTTACAAAATGCCAGATTTCAGTGAATGGTTGTGGCAAGCTGTTTAAGTCTTCACTTACTGTACCTGTAAAGCGTACGCTTACAACGTATTGACCATTTTCAGTTGCGCTTTCAACTACCATTGCATTGAGGTTACTAAACTCAGCAACGTCTTGGTCTTGGTTTGACATGATGTCGTTGTACATTGAATCGTACAGTTCAGGGGTTAAGTAACGGCGAATTTCTTCAACATTACTGGCACTGTTAACTGATTGAATGTGGTTAAAGCGTTGACGTGCAATACGTAAGAATGCAGCAGGTTCCGTACCATCTGGTAATTGGTTGCCACTATTCATTGATGCACTACCAAACGGTGCTTGCGGTGCAGCGCCACCATTTACAGATTGACCAAAAATATTGGTGTTATCATTTGCTTGAGGTGCAGCTTGACGAGTGAAATTGTTCTGACCATTGTTATTTGGTGCGTAAGGGTTGTTTGCTGCAACTTTTTGTTTACCGCTGAATCGACGGAAAATAAAGAAGGCACCCCCAGCAATTAACAATAGCCATATCCACGTTGGAATGCCGCCTTTTTTCTCTTGCTGTTGAGCTTGTTGCTGTTGAGCCGCTTGAGCATTGGTTGCCTGCTGCTCAGTTGCAGTTGGGTTGTGTTGCTTGTCATCTGCTAACGCATTCGCGGCTACAGCACCAATCGCAGCACCAGCAACACCCGCAGCAACCATTGAACCAACACCTGGGCCAGACTTCTGCGGAGCAGCTTGTTGTGGTGCAGGAGCAGCTTGACGTGGCTGTTGATAAGACTGGTTATAAGATTGACTAGATGAACTAGAGCGGCTCATCCCATGACTTTTACCACCACCTGCACGTTTTGCTTCTGCAAGTGGTGCAGCAACCAAAGTTGCCATTAAAAGCGCTGCGACTAAACTACGCTGCTTTGCTTTCATCGAAAATTCCTATTTAAATCCAATTCGTAAATGTATTTATGAAGGTATTTGCATGGAATTTCAATAAGAAAAGTATGTTTTTTTATGTCAATTCATCACTCAATTGCATTGCTTCAGTCAAAGCTTCATGCAAACGTGCGACCGCAATGATTTGAACACCTTCAATTGTTTTTTGTGGCGCATTGCCTCGAGGTAAAATCACATACTTAAAGCCATGTTTGACCGCTTCTTTTAAACGTTCCTGACCATTGGGTACAGGACGAATTTCGCCAGAGAGCCCAACTTCGCCAAAGACAGCCAATTGCTGTGGTAAGGCTTTGCCTCTTAAACTGGAAGCACAGGCAAGTAATACAGCCAAATCTGAGCCAGTTTCAGTAATTTTTAAACCACCGACAACATTGACATAAACATCCTGTCCTGAGGTTTGTACACCACCATGTCTGTGCATGACTGCAAGCAACATATTCAAACGGTTTTGTTCTAAACCGAGTGCAACACGACGGGGTTGCCCATGCGCATCATCAACCAGTGCTTGCACCTCAACCAGTAGTGGGCGAGTACCTTCACGGCTAATCATCACAATAGAGCCCGGAATGGCTTCATCATAACGACTCAGAAAAATCGCCGATGGGTTGGCAACCTCACGCAGACCTTTATCGGTCATGCCAAACACACCGAGTTCATTAACCGCACCAAAACGGTTCTTTACCGCACGAATCATACGGTAGCGAGAATCAGATTGTCCTTCAAAGTAGAGGACGCAATCGACCATATGTTCTAAAACACGAGGACCTGCAAGAGAGCCTTCTTTGGTGACATGACCGACAATAAACAAAGCGGTGCCACTATTTTTGGCGAAACGAGTCAGTAAGGCAGCAGATTCACGAATCTGTGAAACACCCCCTGGGGCTGACTGCAAGGTCTCGGTATAGAGGGTTTGAATCGAATCGAGGATAGCCACTACTGGACGTTCTTGTGCCAGTACTTCACAGATACGTTCTACACAGGTTTCTGCCATGACTTTGAGTGAGTCTGTCGGGAGGTCTAAACGTTGTGCACGTAAAGCGACTTGCGATAAAGATTCTTCACCTGTGACATACAGGGCTGTGCTTTTTTTGCTGGCCATATGCGTTGCGGTTTGCAGTAGGATGGTTGATTTACCAATCCCGGGGTCACCGCCGATCAATACGACAGATCCAATGACTAAACCACCACCGAGCACGCGATCGAATTCGCTAATCCCTGTTGGAACACGGCTTTCGTTGGAGACTGTGACTTGGTTGAGCGTAGTGATACTAGACGCTTGTCCTGCATAGCCACCTATTTTAGGCTGGCCACGATGTGTTACTGCTGGCTCGATACGAACCTCAAGCAGACTATTCCATTCGCCACATTCAGTACATTGACCCGTCCATTTGGGATGGTCTGCACCACATTGTTCACATCGGTAAACGGTTTTAATTTTTGCCATAAGATAAAATTGAAAACTTTCTTAAAATTAGATAAAAAAGAATCAGGACGAAAATTTCTAACAATGCTAATCGTTGTTTAAGGAATAACAAAACGAAGACGGCATGATTTCGTCGCAGATTGGTTAAAGGGAAGTGCTCAGAAAAATAACATGATATACAACTTTTACAAGTTATAGACAGTGTGTTTTTAGCAATCACTTTTTTTGTTCAATTCACTTTTTCCAAGGATGGGAGGGCTATGTTTGCTTAATCTGATGTCATGAGATGACGATTTGATGGCATAGATATTGCTCATGCAAAGCGGAATGAAATATTGGCATTATTGTGCCTTATTTTGTGCAAACACCAAGTATTAATGGTGTAGAGGATAAGGAGATGTAAGAAGTGAGTGTGAAAGCGTTTATATATGATCCAATTAAATTGCTTAGCTATAAAGGCAACATTCAGCAAAGAACATATTAGGCGTAAATAGAGATTTTTATCTAATGATTGAATTATAAATCAATTTTTTAGATGGATGTTTTGGAATAGAAAAGAACAGCTCGGCTAAGTTTAGTGTTCTTTTTTATAATTCGTTTTGGTCTTACCTGTGTTGTCCTGATAAGTTCATTGTATTGTTTTGGCCTTGTGCGTATGATCGAATTCAATTGTATTTAACTTGAAAAAATACAGGTAAAAATTGCTTAGCTAAAGTCAGCCAATTTATAGATAACGAGAAAAGATACCGAAAATAGTACGAATCGTTATTCAGAGTGGACTTTAGTTAATGAATTAAAAACACTGGAGAGTTTTTGTAAAATGTCGAATCAAAATCTGAGTGAGGCTGCTGAGCAAAGCGGACTTCACCGTAGTCTATCTAATCGACATCTACAGTTGATTGCGATTGGCGGTGCAATCGGAACAGGGTTGTTCATGGGGTCTGGTAAAACCATTAGTTTGGCTGGACCATCTATTCTGTTTATTTATATGACCATTGGTTTGATGGTGTTCTTTGTAATGCGTGCATTGGGAGAATTGTTATTATCCAACCTTAACTACAAGTCTTTTATTGATTTATCGACTGATTTAATTGGCCCTTGGGCAGGTTACTTTGTCGGCTGGACCTACTGGCTGTGTTGGGTGACCATTGGTATCGCAGATTTATCAGCCATTATTTACTATCTGGAATTCTTTAATGGTGGTGAGTCATTTACCCCATTGGGTGGTTTACTGATTAGTACTGTTGCTATTGCTTTTGTACTGGGCTTGAACTTGGTCACCGTAAAACTATTCGGTGAAATGGAGTTCTGGTTTGCGATGGTGAAGATCACGGCGATCATTGTCTTGATTGCTGTGGGTTTGTGGATGATCTTTACTGGATTTACCAATGCCACGGGTACGGTTGCAAGCGTTTCAAACCTTTGGACACATGGTGGGATGTTCCCGAAAGGCCTTGACGGTTTCTTGGCTGGCTTCCAGATTGCAATTTTCGCCTTTGTCGGGGTGGAATTGGTTGGTACCACGGCTGCTGAAACGCAAGATCCAAAGCGCAACTTACCGAAAGCGATTAACTCGATTCCAATCCGTATCATTATTTTCTATGTATTGGCATTGTTCGTGGTGATGTGTGTCACGCCTTGGGATCAAATCAATCCTAAAGTTAGTCCATTCGTCAACATCTTCTCGCAAGCAGGGATTGCTTCTGCTGCGATTATCATGAACTTGGTGGTGTTATCTTCAGTGATGTCATCCATGAACAGTGGTGTATTCTCAACCAGCCGTATGTTGTTTGGTTTATCGACGGATGAGCAAGCACCGAAGCTGTTTGGTAAATTATCTAAGTCAGCCGTTCCTGCAAAAGCGTTGATTTTCTCATCAATCTGTATCTTTATTGGTGCATTCGTTCAGTTTGTTTATAAATTACAAACGGGCACCAATGATGAAGTGACCGCTTTTACTTTAGCAACAACGCTATCAACGATTTTGTTCATCTGTGTATGGATCATTATTATGTGGAGTTATATCAACTACCGCAAAAATCGTCCTGAGCTACATGCGCAATCAACATTTAAACTGCCTGGTGGCGTGTTTACCTGTTGGGTGGTGATTATTTTCTTCCTTGCAACGATCTATTTCCTTGCCTTGGATGAAACCACTTTGGAATCACTGAAGGTGAGTCCACTTTGGTTTGTTATTTTGGCGATTGGTTATTTCTTCTATAAGAAAAAGTAATTTTTGAGCGAATTGAATCCAAAACGCCGACTTTAGAGTCGGCGTTTTTTTATGGTTATTGTTTGATTCATTCAAGTTTAGACTTTAGCCAATGGGATGATCACGCTATACTGCTCCGAATTGTAAAAGTTAGGTGCACAGATGCTTAAAGTCATTTGTTCTATCAGTGTGTTGCTGAGCAGCGTTATTTTAACTGCATGTGGTCAGTCAGGTGCATTGCAATTACCATCTGATCAGAATCAAGATAAACGCGCAAAATATCTGCTTTATAAAAATGAAGCATCTCAGAAAAAAGCGTCAGCGGCTGCTAAAGCAGACCAAGTAGACGTGGAAAACCAAGCAACATCGTCAACGACTCAATCACAAACAATCTCCCCTTAAGTTTGTATATAAGGACATCTTCATGAGTTTCACTCGCATTAATGGAGTATTGCACGCTGAGCAATGTTCACTGGATCAGCTCGCACAGCAATATGGCACGCCTTTATATGTTTATTCAAAAGCAACTTTTGAAAAGCATTATTTGGATATGCACCGTGCTTTTGATTTTATTGATCATCAAATCTGTTTTGCAGTGAAGTCAAACTCAAATTTAGCTGTTCTGAATGTATTGGCAAAAGCGGGTGCCGGTTTTGATATTGTGACGGGTGGAGAATTGGCTCGTGTACTTGCAGCGGGTGGTGAACCTGCCAAAATCGTATTCTCTGGTTTGGGTAAATCGGAAGCCGATATCGAAAAAGCGCTCAATGTCGGGATTGCTTGCTTTAATGTGGAATCACATGCTGAGTTAGATCGAATTCAAAAAGTTGCAGCCAAGCTTGGTAAAAAGGCACCGATTTCTTTACGGGTAAACCCAGATGTGGATGCCAAAACGCATCCGTACATCTCAACAGGTCTGAAAGAAAACAAGTTTGGTATTCCAAGCGATAGCGTGAATGAAACCTATCAATATGCAGCGTCGTTACCGAATCTTGAGATTGTCGGGATTGACTGTCATATCGGTTCACAATTGACTGAAACCAAACCTTTTGTCGATGCACTTGATCGTGTCATTTTAATGATTGAGCAGTTGAAAAGCTTGGGTATCAACCTCAAACATATTGATATCGGTGGTGGTTTGGGGGTTCGTTATAAAGATGAAACACCGCCAAGTGTTGAAGCGTATGCCAATGCCATGCGCCCAGCTTTAGAAAAACTTGGGCTAAAAGTCTATATGGAACCAGGGCGTAGTATTTCTGCCAATGCAGGTGCATTACTCACCAAGGTGGATTTACTCAAACCAACCAATCACCGTAACTTTGCCATTATTGATGCGGCCATGAATGATTTGATTCGTCCTGCTTTATATGAAGCGTGGATGGATATTCAATCTGTTAATGTAAACCCTGATGTTGAAGTTAAAACTTGGGATTTGGTCGGTGCGATCTGTGAAACTGGCGATTTCTTGGGTAAAGAGCGTGATTTAGCCCTTCAGGAAAATGATGTGTTGGCGGTATTAGGTGCAGGCGCATACGGTTTTGTGATGAGCTCGAACTACAATACCCGTGGTCGTGCCGCTGAAGTGATGGTCAATGGTGATCAAGCCTATTTAATTCGTGAACGTGAAACCATAGAATCACTCTGGGACAAAGAGCGTTTGTTGCCTGAGGAGTAAATGAAGATGTATTTAGAATTTACCAAAATGCATGGTTTGGGCAATGATTTTATGGTCGTTGACCTTGTGACCCAGCGTGCTTATTTAGATACCGTGACGATTCAACGTTTGGCTGATCGTCATTTTGGTGTGGGTTTTGATCAGCTATTGATTGTTGAACCACCTGATTTGCCCGATGTCGATTTTAAATATCGAATCTTTAATGCCGATGGTTCCGAGGTTGAACAGTGTGGCAATGGCGTGCGTTGTTTTGCCCGCTTTGTGCATGAGCGTCAATTGACGACCAAAACCAAAATTCGCGTACAGACCAAAGCCGGTATCGTTGAACCTGAATTGGGTGCCAATGGTTGGGTTCGTGTCAATATGGGGCCGCCGAAATTTCTTCCAGAAGAAATTCCGTTTGTGACTCAAGAGCATGAAGATATTGAAGGTTTATACGCATTAGAACTTGCAGATAATCAGAGCATTAATATTGATGTCGTAAACATGGGGAATCCTCATGCCGTCACTATCGTGCCTGATGTGTTAACTGCTGATGTCGAACATATCGGTCCGCAAGTGGAATCACATGCACGTTTTCCTGCACGTGTGAATGCTGGATTTATGCAGATTCTGGATGAAAAGCATATCCGTTTACGTGTGTTTGAACGTGGTGTCGGTGAGACTTTGGCTTGTGGTACGGGTGCCTGTGCCGCAGCGGTCAGTGGTATGCGCCGTGGTTTACTGGCCAATGAAGTTGAAGTGCAGCTTGCAGGTGGTAAGTTACATATCGCTTGGCGTGAAGGTGATGTGGTGTGGATGACTGGTCCAACCACACATGTTTATGATGCCCGTTTGGATTTACGATATTTCCAAGGTTAAAGTTGAAACTCGTAAACACTCCGAAATAGGGGTGTTTACCTCTAAAAAAGAAAATTATAATTTTAAAGGATAAGAATGCATCATCTCGTCTTTCTTGCGGGTGCATCAGGCAATACACAATTCTGGAATCCTCTGATTGCACAGCTTCCTACTAATTATACAAAACAAGTGATTGCTTATCCTGGGTTTCATGGGGTGGCAACAGATTCAGACATTAATAGTTTTGATGATCTGAGCAATTATGTGCTTGCACAGATTCAGCAACCTTCTATTCTCATTGCTCAATCCATGGGTGGAATCTTTGCGATTGCAGCAGTATTACAAAAATCAGATCTGGTTAAAGGTTTAGTTTTGATTGCAACCTCTGGTGGAATTAATTTAGACCGATTTCAAGTTCAAGACTGGCGGCAGTTTTATCAACAAGAATATATTGAATATCCTGATTGGTTTGTGACAACGAAAGTCGATTATGAGCGATATTTACCAGATGTAGAGATAGAAACCTTACTAATCTGGGGTAATCAAGATCCGATTAGTCCGATTGAGGTTGGACAATATTTAAATCAGATCTTGCAAAAATCTAAACTCTATACTGTTGAAGATGGCGATCATCAACTCGCAGAGAAATGTGCTGATGAGGTTGCCATACAAATCAATGATTATTTAAAAAATTTAGATCATGATTGAAATTGAGCGTGCTGAGATCAGCACACTTTTTGTATCGCTTATCGTTTGCTGAATGCAAGTTTGAGTGCAAACAAGATAAAAATACTGCCTGTGATGCGATCCATATAGCGAATAAATTTGGGCTGCTTTAAATAAGCAGAAATGGACTGCATCGCAGCGATTAGAAAAACTGACCAGATCAAGCCGATCACCACATGAATCATCACCAGCCCCATGGTCCAAATAATTGGAGACGAAGACTGTGGAATAAACTGTGGCAGAAAAGAAATATAAAAAATGCCGACTTTGGGATTGAGTAAATTGCCCCAAAAACCTTTAATAAACCAATTTTGTGTTGTTACTGCTGAATCATTTAAATTCGCAAGTTGGCTGCGGGGCTTTAAAAGGAGATTGAGTCCTAACCATGTCAGGTAAATTGCACCCATCCATTTCAAGGTATTGAAGGCCAGATCCGATGTCATCAGCAATGCACCTAAACCACAGGCGACAATGATTCCCCACACAATACAGCCAAGATTGATACCCAAAGCCGCTTGGAATGCTTTGGCTTTACCTTCCAATGTAGCGGTACGAATAATCAGCGTAGTATCTAAACCTGGAGTCAGCGTGAGCAGGGTAATTGCAATGAGATAAGGAATAAGTATGGCTGTCATTGATCAAGCACCATTTAAAACTTGAAAATAATTGTAGTACAGAGCCATAGATTCTTCGATATTTGTTTAATGATAAGTAGAAGTAAAATTTGCTAGACTGTCGTTGTGGGTATTGGCATAACACTGGAGAGCAATTTGGAAAGCCATGAAAAACTGCTGTCCATGTGGTTAAAAGAACGGATCATTCAAAATCAGTCCGAACATACCATTGCAGCCTATCAGCGTGATTTAACCGATTTCTTTAAGTTTTGTGAATATAAACAATTGCAATTGCAAGATGTCGAAGCCTCTGATTTGCGGGAATATCTGGCTGCAAGGGTTGAGCGAGATCAACTGGGTAGTAGTAGCTTACAGCGGCATTTGACTTCAATTCGCCAATTTATGAAGTGGGCGGAACAAGGTCAATATCTACAACAAAATCCATCTGAAGATTTTCGATTAAAACGTCAACCGCGGCCTTTACCAGGGATGATTGATATTGAAACTGTTCACCAAATTTTAGATCAAGCTGCACCAAAAAAGCCGATTGAACAACAATTATGGTTACGTGATAAGGCGATGCTTGAGCTCTTATATTCGAGCGGCTTGCGTTTAGCTGAATTGCAGGGCTTAACAATTAAAGATATCGATTTTAATCGACAACTTTTACGGATCACAGGTAAAGGCAATAAAACCCGAATTGTGCCTTTTGGCTTAAAGGCCAAAGACAGTTTGGTTGAGTGGTTGAAAATCTATCGGATCTGGCAAGGCGACTTTAATGCGGATTCATCGGTTTTTATCTCGCAACGTGGCAATGCTTTAACACCGCGTCAAATTGAAAATCGGGTCAAGCTGCAAGCACAACGTGCAGGTGTCAATGTCGATCTGCATCCGCATTTATTGCGTCATTGTTTCGCTAGTCATATGCTGTCTGCTAGTGGGGATTTACGTTCTGTGCAAGAAATGTTGGGACATAGCAATCTGTCAACTACCCAGATTTATACCCATGTTGATTTTGAGCAACTGGCCAAAGTCTATGATCAAACTCATCCACGAGCGCAAAAAAACTAAATCTTGATATATTATGTTGCAAAATTGAGTATTTAATCATCAATGACTTTTCCACTTTTGGGGTGAGATTTGTTGAATTGATGTTCTTACTTAATTGACGCGTTTTTTCGAAAGTGAAAACACCTGCAAATTCGTCAGAAACGATCCGTTACAGAACACCCTCATGAAATAAAAAATGCCTGTTTTAGATCGTTGAATTTTATAAAATATTAAAAAAATCAAAGTTTAATATTCATCAGTTTTATAAACTAAATTTGTAGTACCAATCACTATTTTCAATATGTGAACTGAGCGTTTCATCTTTTTTATGGCTGTAGCGGAAATTGTGACTTGACCGAAATGCCAAATACATTGCAAGATAGGGCACCTAAAAAGTTTCAATCGAAGAGTTAGAATGCTCTTCATTACATTTACTTGCTTAGAACAGCCGAGGATTACATGAAGGCTCTTGTCGCTGTAAAACGTGTGGTTGATGCCAACGTTAAAGTTCGTGTTAAGCCGGACAATAGTGGGGTTGACCTTACCAACGTTAAGATGTCAATCAACCCATTCTGTGAAATCGCAGTGGAAGAAGCGGTTCGCTTAAAAGAAAAAGGAACAGTTTCTGAAATCGTTGTTGTTTCAGTGGGTGCTAAAGAAGCTCAAGAACAAATTCGTTCTGCAATGGCTCTAGGTGCTGACCGCGGTATTTTAGTTGAAACGGCTGATGAAGTTGGCGCTCTTGAAGTTGCTAAAATCTTGAAAGGCGTAGTTGATGCTGAAAAACCAGAGCTTATTCTTCTTGGTAAACAAGCAATTGATGACGACTCTAACCAAGTAGGTCAGATGCTTGGTGCTTTACTGGGTGCAGGTCAAGGGACTTTCGCATCTGAAGTTAAAGTTGAAGATGGTAAAGTTCAGGTCACTCGTGAAATCGACGGTGGTTTACAAACTGTTGAGCTTACACTTCCTGCAATCATCACCACTGACTTACGTTTGAATGAGCCACGTTATGCTGCTCTTCCAAACATTATGAAAGCGCGTAAAAAACCGCTTGATACTAAGTCACCTGCTGATTATGGCGTTGCAACTGGTACTAAACTTAAAACAGTTAAAGTTGAAGCTCCTGCTGAACGTAAAGCTGGTGTACAAGTGAAGTCTGTAGACGAGCTTGTTGAAAAATTGAAAAACGAAGCGAAAGTGATCTAATACAGAAGGATAAAATCATGAGTATTTTAGTTATCGCTGATCACAACAACCAGACACTTAACGGTGCAACTTTAAACGTTGTTGCGGCAGCTCAAAAAATCGGTGGTGATATTACTGTATTGGTTGCTGGTTCTGGTGCTCAAACAGTTGCGGATGCTGCTGCTAAAGTTGCTGGTGTAAGCAAAGTATTACTTGCTGACAATGCTGCTTATGCAAACCAATTGGCTGAAAACGTTGCTGGTTTAGTTGCTGACATCGCGAAAGGCGGATACAAATACGTATTGGCTGCTTCTACCACAACAGGTAAGAACCTTCTTCCACGTGTTGCTGCACTTCTTGACGTAAGCATGATCTCAGACATTATTGCTGTTGAATCTGCAAACACATTCAAGCGCCCAATCTATGCGGGTAACGCGATTGCAACTGTTCAATCTGACGAAGCAATTATCGTGGGTACAGTTCGTGGTACAGCATTTGATGCAGTTGCTGCTGAAGGCGGTTCTGCTGCCGTTGAAGCGGTTGCTGAAGTGAAAGATGCTGGGATTTCTAAGTTTGTAAACGAAGAAATCGTGAAACTTGATCGTCCAGAATTAACTGCTGCGCGTATCGTTGTTTCTGGTGGTCGTGGTGTCGGTTCTGGTGAGAACTATCACAAAGTACTTGACCCATTGGCTGACAAGCTTGGTGCTGCTCAAGGCGCATCACGTGCTGCGGTAGATGCTGGTTTCGTACCAAACGACTTCCAGGTTGGTCAAACTGGTAAAATCGTTGCACCAGATCTTTACATGGCGATTGGTATCTCTGGTGCGATTCAGCACTTGGCAGGTATGAAAGATTCTAAAGTTATTGTTGCAATCAACAAAGACGAAGAAGCGCCAATCAACAGTGTTGCTGACTACTGGTTAGTCGGCGATTTGAACACTGTGGTACCTGAATTGGTATCTAAACTTTAATTCGCTCTGAATAAAGTTGAAAACGCTCCGAAAGGGGCGTTTTTTTATGCTTTAAATGTAAGGGGAATCGTTATCACCATTTATTTTTTTGTTTTTGTTATGCGGTGTACCTAAAGCTTGTGGTGAGCCAAATATGGGTTGTATTCGTGTTATAAGAACAATACATCATGAAGTAATGCACACTCCTCAATCGATGCCTGAATGGCGCTAGAATCAAAATAAGGGCTATTCGTACTCAGAGCTGTGATCATTGGGGGGCTATTTCCTGATGTTGATACAACATTTCTTTTAATGCAGTTTTTCTTGAATAAACATTTCGCTCTTTTTTTTCATTTTATGGGCCTGTGAAGAGCTTTTATGAACAAGATGTTTTAAATACGGTTCAGATTAGGTCATCTGTTGCCTAAAGTTTAATACGCATTTATCGATCTGAAAGAAGAAGCTAAATTTTATTTGATTCAATACTTTTATTGAATCATTTGATGAACTTTTGTTCAAAAAGTCTACGAATCCTTTTTTATTGGCATACATGATATTTGATAATTTTAAGTTATTAATTTATATAAATTTTTTATTGTAAAAAAATGCTATTTTTAGATGCATAAACTCACAGTTGATGAGTGCTTTATGCTATACTTTTCCGCTGTATTTTTTATTTTTAGTTCAAGCCCTTGAGCTAAATTTTTGCAAGATTGAAGACATAAAAACAGGTACAACTCTCTACCTGTAAACAAGGAGTATGCATGAGCGTATCGGAAATCAGACCGATTGCCATTGAGGACGAACTCAAGCATTCATATCTAGATTACGCGATGAGCGTAATCGTATCTCGTGCATTGCCAGATGTGAGAGACGGTCTAAAACCTGTTCATCGTCGCGTATTATATGCGATGCACGAATTGGGCAATGATTATAACAAAGCGTATAAAAAGTCTGCTCGTGTTGTCGGGGACGTGATCGGTAAATATCACCCTCATGGTGACAGTGCAGTATACGAAACAATTGTTCGTATGGCGCAGGACTTCAGCTTGCGTTACATGTTGGTTGATGGTCAGGGTAACTTCGGTTCGGTCGATGGGGATAGTGCGGCAGCAATGCGTTATACCGAAGTCCGTATGCAAAAACTCACCCATGAAATTTTAGCAGACCTAGAAAAAGATACGGTTGATTGGGAAGATAACTACGACGGTTCTGAGCGTATTCCTCAGGTGATGCCAACGCGTATTCCCAACCTTCTGATCAATGGTACGACGGGTATTGCAGTGGGTATGGCGACCAATATGGCGCCACACAACATGACTGAAGTGGTCAATGCATGTTTGGCCTATGCCAATAACCCGAATATTTCTGTAGAAGGTCTGATGGAGCACATTACAGGTCCAGATTTTCCTACAGGCGGTATTATTTACGGTAAATCAGGCATTGTAGATGCTTATCGCACTGGTAAAGGCCGTTTGCATATTCGTGGTAAATATCACTTCGAAGAAGACCAGAAAACAGGTCGTACCACGATCGTCTTTACTGAAATTCCTTATCAGGTCAACAAGGCAAAAACCATTGAGCGTATTGCCGAGTTAGTCAAAGAAAAGAAACTTGAAGGAATTTCTGAACTTCGAGACGAGTCTGATAAAGACGGTATGCGTATTGCCATCGACTTGAAGCGTGGTGAAAACGCTGAAGTTGCGGTGAATAATTTATTCTTGCATACACAATTACAAAACTCGTTCAGCATCAACATGGTCTGTCTCGACAATGGTCAGCCAAAGTTGATGAATCTGAGAGAGATTATTGCGGCATTTATTCGCCACCGCCAAGAAGTGGTGACCCGTCGTACCATGTACGAATTGCGCAAAGCACGCGAGCGTGGTCATATCTTGGAAGGTTTGACGGTTGCCTTAGCCAATATTGATGCCATTATTGAAACCATCAAAACGTCTGCGAATCCAGCTGAAGCGCGCGAGCGTTTACAAGCAGGTGAGTGGGCTGGTGGTGGTGTAGTTGCATTGCTTGAAAAAGCAGGTGCTATCTCTGTTCGCCCAGATGAAATTGAAGGTGAAGACCCAGCACGTCCATTTGGCTTATCGGGTGATATTTATCGTTTGTCACCGACTCAAGTTGGCGCGATCCTAGAATTACGTTTGCATCGTTTAACGGGCTTGGAACAAGACAAGTTACATGCAGAATATACGGAAATTTTAGGTCAAATTGCTGAATTAACAGCAATTCTGAATGACTTTAACTTGTTGATGAATGTGATTCGTGAAGAACTTGCGTTGATCTTGCAACAATATGGTGATGGTCGCCGCACTGAGATTGTAGAGTCTGGTGTTGATTTCTGCCGCGAAGACCTGATTCCTGAAGAGCAAGTTGTATTGACTGTGTCTCAAACAGGTTATGCGAAAACTCAGCCACTTTCTGATTATCAAGCACAACGTCGTGGTGGTCGTGGTAAGTCTGCAACTGCAATGAAAGATGATGATATCATCCAACATTTAATTGTGGCATCGAACCATGCAACGGTACTGTGCTTTACCAATGTCGGTAAAGTCTATCGCTTACGCGTGTTTGAAGTGCCGCAAGCGTCACGTGGTGCCAAAGGTCGTCCGATTATTAATTTGCTTCCATTGGATGCAAATGAAACTGTGACTGCAATCTTACCGTTGACGGAATTCCCTGAAAATCACTATGTCTTTATGGCGACTGCCTCAGGTACGGTAAAACGTGTTGAACTAGAACAATTTAGTAATGTTCGTTCAAATGGTTTGCGTGCGATTGAGCTGAATGAAGAAGATACCTTGATTGGTGTTGCAATTACCGACGGTAATCAGCAGATCATGTTGTTCTCGAATGAAGGGAAGGCAATCCGTTTTGCTGAAACTGATGTTCGTGCCATGGGTCGTACTGCCAAAGGTGTACGCGGTATGCGCGTTAGCTTCGCAAGTAATACCATTGAAGCTGAAGATGCCGATGTTGAAAATGATGATAGTGATGACAATGATGATTCATCAGATTCAAACTTAGTCAGCCGCATTGTTTCACTGGTTGTTGTGCCTGAAACGGGTGAAGTGCTGTGTGCATGTGCCAATGGTTATGGTAAGCGTACTCCTGTGGATGACTTCCCAACCAAGAAACGTGGTGGTAAGGGTGTAATTGCGATTAAGACCAGTGAGCGTAATGGTGAGCTGATCGGTGCCGTATCGATTGATGAAAGCAAAGAACTGATGCTAATTTCTGATGGTGGTACTTTGGTTCGTACGCGTGCTGCTGAAGTGGCAACGACAGGCCGTAATGCGCAAGGTGTTCGTTTGATTCGTCTAAGCGATGCTGAAACCTTAGTCGGTGTTGTATCTATTGAAGCAGTTGAAGATGACGAAGAGTTAGATGCGATTGATGATGTAGAAAATACTGGGGGAGAAGCGATTACTTCTGAGGAAGTTGCCGCTGAACCAAAAGAGGATACGCCTGACGCGTAATGCTTTTAAGTAAGAAAAAAGGAAGCTGATTAGCTTCCTTTTTTCTTTAGTGATTTTGATTAATTAAAAATACATCGTAGTTGCGATAGTGACGTACTTTTATATTTGGGTTATCTGTCTGGTAGCCGTTCGGATTACTGATCACGACCATTGGCTGTTTTTGCTCTAAAGCTTTTTCAAGTTGCTGTTTATTCCATAAGTATTGTTTGCGTTCAGGCTCAAATAGCAGCCCATCTTTAAGCTCTAATGATGAGTTATCTGTTTTGACACTGTCCCAATCGTTGACAATATAAACTGGTTTTTTCAGATTCAATAAAAAGGGAATGTCATAAAAATAGTTATAGTAGAAAACAACATCTGAATTTGGCGAGATCG
This sequence comes from Acinetobacter sp. NBRC 110496, assembly GCF_000876115.1. Lineage (NCBI taxonomy): Bacteria > Pseudomonadati > Pseudomonadota > Gammaproteobacteria > Moraxellales > Moraxellaceae > Acinetobacter > Acinetobacter sp. NBRC 110496. Next base: position 35,397 of record NZ_BBTF01000028.1, on the reverse strand, counting down.
AATGTGCAAAATCGACTTGGTCAGCGTTATTTTTACTATCGAGTAATGGTACGGCAATTGAAATAGAGGTACAGAAGATGATTAAACTTAAGAAAATTGCAGTTAAATAATCAATTTTCTTTTGCTTAAATAACCAGCCTAGACCAAAAGGAACGATGCATAAAATTGCACCTATGATGTAAATTTGAATGGCATGTGCTTGGTAGAACGCATGCGCATTCTTGATAAAGTGTGGTGCTAAAGTGATCGCCAGCCCAAGTACAAAAATAAAAACAGCCGTTCCCCAGACTTGTAATCGATTCTTCTCTGGATTCTGCAATGCGGCACGCACAGCAACAGCAAGCAAGATCGCCATTGGGGCGACAGCTGGTAAGATATAGCCTGCCAATTTTGAGGGAGGAATTGAGAAAAAAATACTCACCGAGATAAACCACCATAGGCATAGTGCCAATAAAGATGGAGACAGTGATGTTTGAAAAATACCTTTTGGAAATTTAAATCGACTGACAAAGAACCATGGCAAAAAACTTACAAACAAAATGAGATAATAGAAAAACCAAGGTTGTTTATTATTGAACTCATTCGAGCTGAATCGGCTAAATTGTTGATCAATGAAAAAATAGTGTAAAAATTGCGGGTATTTTAATTGCACCCAATAGATCCATGGTGCAGTCAGAGCAAGAAAAAACAGAATTGCGAAAGGGTTGAGTAAGGCTGGGATTTTTCGCCATTGCTGTGTGTAAAGTAACCAAGGTAGTAAAACCATGCCAGGAATTAACACACCAATTAACCCCTTGCTCAAGAAGCCCGCAGCTGCTGCAAAGTAAGCTAAAAATAAAACTGATTTTTTTCCTGAGAAGGTAAAGTCAACAAAACTTAAAATACAAACCGTCATCCATGAGGCCACTAACAGGTCATGGTTGATATATTCACTGCTTCCATAAAACAATAAACTGGTTGCCAGAATTATAATGCTGAGTTGGGCAATCTGTTCTGATACATGTTTTTTTAAAAAAATGAACAGGCTGATCAGCATCATGCAGGCAGCTAGGGTTGGAACCAGTCGCAGCACCCAAATGTGTATACCAAATACTTCCATCAAAGCGGTTGAAAGCCAATGCAACAATGGTGGTTTGTGCATAAATGGTAAGCCATTGATACGAGGAATCAGCCAGTCTCCAGATTCCAGCATGAAGCGGCTGATGTCACCATATCGACCTTCATCTGGGACCGATAGTGGACGTATCCATGAGGTTATCAATAACCAAAGTGGTAAAAAAATAAGCAAAAACTTGGATGAGCGTAGCCATTGTTGCATATATTTAATCCCCATTATTGGAATGCAAAATAACGGTTAAGTAAAAAGGTAAATAAAGAAGTAACGCCAATACTGAAAATAACCAGTACGGAGACGTTGGTCTCAAGAAAGTGGTGACTGATGAGTAATAGCGATTCATTAAAAATAAAGCCAAGTCCAGCGACCACAATAAATTTTTTCAGGGTTTCTCTATGTTGTAGGTGGGTCGCTTTAAAAGTAAAAATACGATGACCGAAATAACTGATCCAGAATGCAATTAAAAATGCGAAGAAATTGGCGTATTTCAATGCGATTTGGTATTGAGGCTGAATCAACAGAATGACTATAAGATAATGAGCACATGCCGCAATTAAACCAACAAGACCAAACCGAAAGAACTGGAGGAAATGAGTCTGCATCAGAGAGAAGCTACATTGTTTTGTTTATCTTGAATGACGGGTTTGGACTGAAGATGTGAATATTCTGCCGAGACAATGTATTTAGGTCGATTTTTAACTTCCGCATAAATACGTCCAATATATTCACCTAAAATCCCGATACAAAGCAGTTGAATCCCGCCTAAAAGTGTCATACCTGCTGCCAGTGTCGCCCAGCCGGGTACGCTCACTCCTTCAATTAAAGTTTCAATAATAATCCAGATGCCATAACTCATTGCAAATACTGCAAGTAGAGCTCCGATGTAAATACATAAACGTAAAGGTAGGTCTGAAAACCCTGTTAAGCCAGACATAGCCAACTGAAACAGGGATTTAAAGTTGAAGCTCGATTGTCCATGCTGGCGTTGTTGCTCGGTAAAATGGATCCCGATAGTTTTAAAACCAACCCAGGCAAATAGCCCTTTCATGTAGCGGTTTTTTTCAGGTAAGTTTTTAACCGCCTCAACAACTTTCGCATCGAGCAAACGAAAATCACCTGCATTTTCAGGAATATCGACAGTAGAGCTGAGATTTAAGATATGGTAATAACCTTGAGTAAAAAGCTTTTTCAACCATGATTCGGTGCTTCGATCTCGGATACCATACACCATGTCATAACCACTTTTCCAAAGTTGAATCATGGTTGGAATGGCATCCAGAGGGGGTTGGAAATCTGCATCAATCAGTAATGCAGCATCGCCTCTGACATGATCCAGACCCGCACTTAACGCAGCTTCTTTACCAAAATTACGTGATAGGGTGAGTATACGTAATGGATAGTCGTCAAGCATTTGCTGTAAAACTGCGATACTTTGATCTTGGCTACCATCATCTACAATAATGATCTCATAGCGTAAATTTTGTTGTTCCAGTTGCTGAGCCAATGCAGGAATAAATTTTTTCAGATTCTCTGCTTCGTTATAAGCTGGGACGACACAAGATAAAAATGGATTGTTTGTCATTATAATGCACCCATTGTGGTCAGCGAAATTTGATAGAGTCGACAATCATCACGAAACTGAGATGAACTGAGATATTGGAACTCCCTAACACGTGCCTGAGCTATCGGGTCCTGATAGTCAATTGCTTGGGTTGCTGGATGGCACATGATTAATAAATTATCTTGTGCACGCATTAACCACTGTTGGTTTAATCGAGCGTAGTCTTCCTGCTCAAAATCATAAATGCCTGCGAAATATTGGTTTTGATAGATATTTTTTTGCTTACATAGCGTCGCTAAGCTTGTTGCACCTAGCGCTGCAAGTAAACGTGTTTTGATGGTGTAATGAGAAATAGTGAGGGGGTGTTGCAGGTTTCTGACCCATCCCTGAAAATTTTGCTGTTTAAGGAAGTTAATCAAGACATCCCGAATCACTGGAAATTGATGGATATGCTGATGTCCATCAATAAAATCAGGTTGTTTGCCCATCGCTACAATAAAATTATTCCATTGCTGTTCGAGGCTGCGTTGAATCATTTGGGCATCTAACTGGCGTGCCCATGCTTTCAACATCAGCATGGGAAGCGGCAATGCGAAGGTTTCTGCTTGAAAGGGATGGGTAAAATTAAGGTGTAAACCGACTTCTGCATGAGCCGTTAATGCTTTGAGTTGTTGTGCTGCAATTGGCCAATGCTCAGATTGGGTCATACATGAAGTAGCATGTAAAACCCCTTTTTTGATCAGCAATAGAATTGCCTCTGAAATCTCAGGGTTCATTGCAAAATCATCAGCACAATAGCAGACTTTAGCCATCTCAATACCTCAATTTAGACCAATTAAAAGATAAGATAGTGATCTAGTCTTACCTTTTAATTAATTTTCATTAAAGCAATATGCCAATATATCCTTAATAGCAACTTAAACTATTAAAAGCTATTTTTTCACGAGACGATAATAAGAAAGTGTCAGTAAAACTGCTGCAAGCGTTGCAAGATAAATTAATTTCGGTGCCACAATCGAGGTCGGTACACCCATTTGGTTAAGCTGAACAAACATTTGTACGCCATGGGTAGATGGGAGTGTCCACGCCAACCATTGCATCCACTGCGGCATGGCTTCGTGAGGCCACGCTGTTCCTGTTAGCAAGAACAGCGGCACAGAGGTGACCACGATCAAGTGCCCAACACGTTCAGGCATATCTACCAGTGAACCGACCAACATGCCCAAGCCTATGACACAGCTGACATAAATGGGTACAGCGAGTAACATGCCCCAAAAATTACCGCCATGTGGAAATTCATATAACCAGAAGGTGAAGCCAAACAAATACAGACAGCTGAGACAACCTGTTGTAAAAATTGCAGCAAATGTTGCCCAGAATTCAATAGGTTTTGCTACCCAGCCTTGTTCACGATAACTGGCAATCAGCATGGCAAGTCCGAGCAAAATCGTTTGATGGATAATTAAACTGGCGACAGCAGGGAAGATATAACTGCCATAACCAGACATGGTGTTAAATAATGGAATTTGATGAATCGAAAGTTCTGGTTCAAAAGAGGAAGCATTGCCAAACTTCTCTAAATGTTCTTTCAGTGTATATTCAATTGAACTTGCTAAACCGACTCCAACTTCTTTGGTTCGAATAAAATACGCCGTGCTCAAATAGAGACCAATCCCACCCATTTCACCTCGTTTTAAGCTATTGGTTAGATTTTCAGGGAGTAACAAGATGCCTTCAGCTTGCTGGTTTTGAACCATCCGCTGCGCTTCCAGAAAGTTATCAGTCACCGTTGTGATTTTGATATGTGGGCTATTCGATGCTTGGCTAATGATTTTTGAGGTTAAAATGCTTTGTTCTTCATCCACAATCACAATCGGAATATCTTCGGCTGTTTGTGCTTTATAAGCAGTCGGGTAGAAGAAACTATAAATAAGTGTTGCGGCAATTAAAGTGGTAAACACTGAATTGTTGGCAAAAATGTTTTTAAAGGTCTGTATGTAATAACTGAAAAATGACTTCATGAACAAAGCTCCTGAGTATTTTTCTTTAACAGACGCACGCTCAACATAAAGAATAAAGCTGCAAAGAGGATTAATATCCCAAAAGGCACCACTGAAACATAGAGGTCGCTACCAATAATCCATTGTTCAGTTTGTAGTTTGGCATAAGGCGTGTAGGGAATAATCATCGACCAGAATTGAGTAAATGCGGGTGCATTATTTAAAGGTAGGGTAATCCCCGAGAAGCTAGGAGATGAGCCACCGTATAGCGCAATAAAGCCAAAGGTTTTGGGTAAATTCTGGGTTGCCAAGACCACCGTACTGCTAATGACTGCATAGGCAAAATATAATAAAAATTGCGCGACCAGAATCAAGCTGAGCGAACCTGCAATGAAGTAACCGCGAATATGTGCCAGCCAGAACATCCAGCACCAAGTCCATGCACAAAAAATAAAGACATAAAGCAAGATTTTACCCAGTAGGCTGGAAATAATCTGCTTTGAGATGACCCATTCACCGACTGTTTTGCGCTTAAATTCTTGTCCAATCGCAAAAGCGACACAACAGCATAACAATAAGTGTAAAACGGCAGGCACCATAAATGGTTCGAGAAACAGTTCATAACTCATGCTTGGATTATATAGGGTTGAAATCTTGATATGCGGTGTTGGCATATCCAGATAAGGAATACTATTGGCTAAATAGCTGTGCCCCATATAATCTGCCATGCCATTCAAGGTGCTAATCAGCATGGCAGAAGAAATGGTATTGCCGATACTAAAAAAAGACTGGTTGTAGGCAATACTGATCTGCGCATCTTGGGCCTTGACCAGACGTTGTTCAGCACCTTCAGGGATCATCACGAAGCCCCAAGCTTCTGTTTTATTGATCAGCTGTTCAGCTTCATCTTGACTGGCAGTAATGGTCTTAACTTTCAGTGTATGGTTAATACTAAGCGCATGAATCACTTTGCGACTCATTTGACTTTGATCTTGATCGATGACGACAATCGGTATGTGTTCGGCTTTACCTGACGAAAACATGCTGCCAAATAATAGAATCACCAACAGGGGGGCAATCACTGCCATAAATAGATCTACTTTATGGCGTTTTAAATAGCGCAATTCCCGCAGCATGACTGCAAACATTGCTTATTTTGCCTCTTCAATTTTAAACAATACACTCATGCCAACTTTCAAATCAGGAATTGATTGTTCTGGCACCAGATGAAACTTGAAGCTGCGAATATCATAACCACCAGTTTGGCGTGTAGTTTTGATGGTGGCAAAGTCACCTTCAGCATCAATATTTTTTACCTTAAAAGTGGCCTTTTGATTCAGTGCAGGAATAAAGCCTTCAAGGGTTTTGGTCTTATAGACTGAACTATACATATCTTCACGGACATTCAGGCTGACCCATAAATCGTGGTCTTCGATGATACTGACCACAGGCACACCAGTGGCAACGAGTTCAGTTGGCTTACCATAGGTCTTAGACACCGTACCATCGGTTGGCGAATACAGTTTGGTTTCTTCCGTCAAGGCATTGGCTTCTTTAACTGCCGCTTGTGCCATGGCAACTTGTGCGTCAGCTGTGGATTTTTGCTGCTCAGTACTACCTCGTTTGGCACGTGCATATTGTTGATAAGATCCTTCTGCTGTTTCACGAGCAGAGGTTTGTGCTGCCAGCATTTCATCACGGCGTTGACGTGAAATCACTCCTTGTTGATAGAGTGTCTCACCACGCTTATAAGTCGTAGCGGCCAATTCAGCTTGGGTTTTCATCGCTTGCCAATTAGCATAAAGCGTATCGATGTTTTCTTGTTGCGCCCCACGATACACAGTTGAATGGAACGCTGTGGCACTCTGTAAAGCGGCTTGTGCTTGTTCTTTTTTCGCTTCGAGTTCAGGACTAACGAAACGAACCAATGCTTGGCCTTTTTTAATTGGTTGGCCTTCAGTGACATAAAACTCTTCAATGCGGCTTGGAACTTTGGTGCTGATATGAACAGTTTCAGATTCAACCCGACCTTGTAGTTCAATCGCTTGAGGTTGATACGCTTTCCATAATCCAAATGCAATGACGCCCAATAGCAGAATCAAAATGATCAACCCAATCAATTTCGCTTTTGATTTTTTCGGCGGTTCAGCAGGTGGCTGTTGAGAGTTTGAAGTTCCAGTATTCGGCTCTGGTTGATTCGCTTTTTCAGCAGGGCTCACTTGCGCTGTTGCTGTTTCAGAACTTTGAGTCGTCGTTGTTTTTTCCACTGGATCTATATCGTGTTCTGAATTGGATGATGATTGATTTTGGTTCATAAATTTCTCCAATTAGCGGATATAGTCAGTACGTGGTTGATTAACATAAAGCTTGAATTCATCAATCGAACCATAGCTTTGCAATAAGGTCGCCAAAGATAAAATATATTTGTACGAGTTGATTGCCATTTCACTTCTTAATGCACTGAGAGCATTTTGTGCATCAATCACTTGGGTGGCAGTGCCCATACCTTCTTTAAATGAAAGCTGTTGAATGCGTAAGTTTTCTTGTGCGGCTTTAGTATTTTGAGTAAGCAGTTGATGACTGGTTTGGGACGAGCTTAATTCGCTATATGACTTATACAGCACATTTTCAACTTCTTGTTTAGTGCGTTCAGTCATGAGTTCAGCAGCGTACTTTTTGAGCTCAGCGGCACGGATATTTTTATTATTATCAATCCCAGAGAATAGATTGTATTTGGCCATCACGCCAACAATCCAGTTGTCTTTATTGTCTAATCCATATTCGCCAAAGGCAAACAGGCTGGGCTTTTTCGCGGATTGTTGAACTTTGACATTTTCATTGGCAAGTTGTGTATCCATCTGCAGTTTTTTAATCAAACTTGAATTTTGATCGTAATTGGCAAGCAGCTTATCCAAAGAATGATTTTGTGTGGTATTGACAAAAAGAGGGGTGGTGAGTTTTAAACCTTCTTTGGTTTTTAATAAATTCTGTAAGCTGAATTGGCTGGCTTGCAGATTCGACTGCGCATTTTGATAGCTTCGCTCCGCATTATTGCGCGCCACCTCAAATTGCATGCGTTGACCTTTATTAATGAAGCCTTGCTGTTCGAGTTTAAGTGCATTGCTATAGTGTTCTTGCATCGCATTTAAATTGAAAAGGCTGGCATTGAGTAATTGCTGTTGTAACTGCACATTAAAATAAGACTGAATCATCTCAAAACGTTGTGAGTCTTGTTGTTGTTTTTCACTGATGTTTGAGCGTTGTGCCTGAATGCTGGCAATTTGTTTGGCGCTACTAATTTTACCGCCAGTATAGAGTGGCATGACCATTGAAATGGAAGTCCGAACGTCATGATCTTTTACCGTCACATCAAGATTATTGGGAACCTGATTTAAACCTTCGTTAACGGTTTGATCAAAACCTTGACTGACCTGATCTATTACTTCTGGCGGAAGTGTACCTCCCCATTGCGATAATTTGTCATCAAAACCACGTGTCAGCGAGTTTTCTAGTCGACGTTTACTAGATTCTAACGGTACGCTGGTCTCACTGCGAAATGAGTAAGCACGTGCGTTCAAGTCAATACGTGGAAGACCTAAATGCTTTACGGCTTCCATTTCCAGCTGAGAGGCTTGTTGTAATGCTTGTTGTGCCTGTGAGGCATAGGCATTTTCCACAACATATTGTTCAGCGTCACTATAACTAAAAGTTTGCGCGAGTAGAGTTGTGGGCAACAGGGCACAGCTGATTAAACTTATACTCAAGCTTAACATTTTGGGAAACCGTTGGAGCTTAAAACTCGGTCGATTATGTTGTTTCAACATTTGGGTATGTCGCAATTTAAGAATATCCTGAGTAAGTCTAAATTCTTTTTATAAAAATTAAATATTATGTTTTTAATTAAATAGTTATATGGGGTGGATTGGTGTAGTGAATTTGTAAAAAGTAGAGTTTTTAATCTAAATAAAAACACTATAAGTTAAAGAATTGAAGGCTCATAAATAGGCGGTGCTGATCTGGCCTAAAATAATTGTAATGACAAAAACATGATGGAAAAATTAATAGTTTTTTTTGCAGTAAAATTGAAATATTTACTGGATAAGCTGCTGCAAGCTTCGCCAATCTATGATTAAATTCCCATTCCAATTTGTTCCACTTTAACAAGGGAAAACTCATGCGTGCTTATAATTTCTGCGCTGGTCCTGCTGCATTACCTACTGCCGTTTTAGAAAAAGCTCAACAAGAATTGTTGAATTGGCAAGGCAAAGGTCTGTCGATCATGGAAATGAGTCATCGTAGCAATGACTATGTTGCTGTGGCGGAAAAGGCTGAAGCTGATTTACGTAAGCTCATGAATATTCCTGAGAACTATAAAGTTTTATTTTTACAGGGCGGGGCGTCATTACAATTTTCAGCGATCCCATTAAACCTGTTAGGTAAAAATAACAAGGCCGATTATATCCATACAGGTATCTGGTCTGAAAAAGCCTTAAAAGAAGCAAAACGCTATGGCGATATTAATATTGTTGAAGCAGGTACTTTAATTGATGGTAAACATGCCATCACTGAACAAAGTACTTGGAATCTTTCAAACAATGCAGCCTATGTTCATTATGCGGATAATGAAACGATTGGTGGTTTGCAATTCGCAGCTATTCCAGATGTGAATGCACCGTTGGTATGTGACTATTCATCAAGCATTTTGTCTGCGCCATTAGATGTCAGCAAATTTGGTTTGATTTATGCGGGTGCGCAAAAGAATATTGGCCCAGCAGGTTTAACTATTGTGATCATCCGTGATGATTTATTGGATCAAGCCAAACCTGAGATTCCAAGCATTTTAAAATATGCTGATCAAGCAAAAAATGGCTCAATGGTGAATACACCAGCAACTTATGCATGGTACTTATCTGGTCTGGTGTTTGAGTGGTTGCTTGAGCAGGGTGGGGTAGATGCGATCTATAAAATGAACCAAGAGAAAGCGAAACTGCTTTATGGTTATATTGATTCAAGTGATTTTTATAATAATCCGATCGCCGTACCAAACCGTTCAATGATGAACGTACCATTCACCTTAGCTGATGAAGCACTTGAAAAAACCTTCCTGAAAGAAGCTGAACAACATCACTTATTGAACTTGGCAGGCCACCGTTCTGTCGGCGGTATGCGTGCAAGTATTTATAATGCCGTGCCATTACAAGGTGTGCAGGCTTTGGTGAATTTCATGGATGAGTTTGCAAAACGTCATGGTTAAGCAATAGAGTAGTCTTACTCAAATAAAAGCCCTCGTTAGTGAGGGCTTTTATGTATGAATAGGGTTATGGTCAAAAATTAGAAAAAGCCAATTTGATGAAAAATTATTGCTGCTAAGAACATGCCCAGTAAAAAAAAGCAAAAAGCACCAACATCAAGTTTAAGACCTTGATCACCCGAATGAATCAAACTGGTGGTTGTTTGTTCTGGTATAATTTTCATTAGAACGCCTAAAAATGCCATTTATGTGATTTTTTGTCACTCAATAGCAGTTTTAGCATAAATATTGGCCTGAATCCATAGGTTGCCACGAATATATTGGCCAATGTTAAAGTTTTTATACAATTCATTTTTAGTGGCAATACGAATTATGATTGCTGGTAAATCATCTTCTAAAACTAAGGTGACATCATAAAGCGTATATTCATCCTGCATAAACTGCATCGATGTTTTACCTACGATATTACCCTGAAACCAAGCTTCATCTTCCTGACCTAAAGTTTCACCGAATAAATAAGCCACCATTTTAGAAAAGTCGACTGTAACAGGTTCTTGATCTTCTGGTGTTTTTGGCTGCCACTCATTAATCAGTTCTTGTAAGTTTTCAGGTGCAATTCCATTATGTTCAGCCAGAATCGCATTTAAAGCACGATGGTGTTTAATTGACGCTGGATCATCAACAATGATTTTCTCATCTTCAGAAACAGTTTCTAATTCATATGCCCAAGCATTAAATTGAACTTGATAGGTTTGATTCTTGTCGTATTGGCAACTATTTACACTGAATAAATTATCAAATGCATAAATCGTCGTATCTTTATTTAAATTCAAGCGTAATACGGCTTGAGTTGCAGAATCACAGGTAATAATTCGCTCAATTTTTGCATGGTACTTATATGGGCTTTCAAAACTTGGGAATGCGGTTTTTAATGCACGTGGTTTCTGATCTTCGACTGCAATAATCTGATTAATGGAAACAGCGTGTCCGCTTGGGCCCTGAATTAACCAGAAGGACTGATCCATCTCATGTTCATCTTCACAGAGCCCCATCGGCATGACGGGTGCATCAAGTGCCAATCCTAACCATTTGGGAACATCGTTTTCAGGAGTATCGGTGAGTAAATTCCAATGCTCAGCATGATTACCAAAATTTTGATCTTGAATTTTAATGGTTTCTGGACTGTTTTGATTTTTCATAAAGCGAAATGCTAAAAAGATTGAACTTATTCTATTAAATCGAGGGTAATGCTCATTTTTCAAGTCTGGATATGTAATTCGTGAAAAATAATTCACTTTTTAGCCTGAAATATCAATGTACTGATTCAGTTGCCTGCTAAAGCATGAATTCATGTATGTGCGGACATGATCAGAACTCTACTTTTACTTTAATCTGCTACACTAGCGTTTTCTCAAGAGCTTTTGCCAACGTGCTGCCATTTAAATTATGGGTGGATGCCGATGCTTTACCTAAAATTTTACGTGAAGTAATTTTACGTGCATCTGATCGTTATCAACTCGAAGTCACTTTTGTTGCCAATCAGAATGTCGGCATTACGCCGTCGTTACGGATTAAATCCATTCAGGTCATGAGCGGGGCAGATCAGGCGGATCAGGAAATTGTAGATCGTATGCAAGAGAATGATATTGTCATTACACAAGATATTCCGCTTGCAGCGCAAGTGATTGAAAAAGGCGGAATTGCAATTCATCCTCGTGGTGAGATTTATACCACAGCCAACGTAAAAGCTCGTCTGCATTTACGTGATTTTATGGATACTTTACGCGGCGCAGGAGTACAAACTGGTGGGCCACCACCAATTTCAGAACGTGATAAACGTGAGTTTTCCAGTTCACTGGATCAGACCATTTTAAAACAAAAACGTAAAACCGCGCTTTGAGTCGATTATGCCATCACGCCTTAATTTAATGCTGACCTACGGGTTGCTGGTTTTTATCTGGGCAACGACGCCATTGGCGATTGTGTGGAGTGTCTCGGACTTGCATCCAATGTGGGCACTGGTCATTCGCTTTTTTATTGCCTTACCTTTGGCGGTCAGTATGGTCTTACTTTTAAAGGTGGAGTTTCCGACGCATAAAATTGCCTTGTTAAGCTATAGCGCAGGTGCTTTAAGCTTGATTGGTTCACAAATCTTTACTTATGCGGCAACGGCATATCTCAGTTCAGGTTTAATTGCCCTGATGTTCGGTTTGGCGCCCATTATGGCAGGGCTGATTGGTCGTTTTGGCTTTCAACAAAAACTGGCGGGATTACAGTGGTTGGGTATGGCTACCTCAATTGTCGGTTTGGCGATGATTTGTTTAAGTGGAAGCCAACAGCATGTCCAGCCGATTGGTATTATTTTGATGCTGATCAGTGTTTTTTCTTATTCCTTATCTATTTTTCTAGTCAAAAAGATTGATGCTGATTTGCCTGTTATGGCACAGGCAACAGGTTCGATTCTGGTTTCAACCTTATTGGCGGTCTTGTTATTGCCGTGGATTTGGCCTTATGCACCGACACATATCCCATCAGCGAAATCACTATTGGCGCTGACATATACCGTAATTATGGCATCGCTGATTGCGATGTTTTGTTATTTTAAATTGGTTCAAAATCTACAAGCGACAACGTTGTCATTAACAACGGTAATGACGCCAATGTTGGCGATCTTGATTGGTGCGTACCTGAATCATGAGCAGTTATCCGTTCAGGTCTTTATCGGCGCAACGATTATCCTTTTGGGTTTACTACTCTATTTCTTTCGAGACCTACGCGCATACCGCCGTTTAAAGGTTTAAGCGAGGTAGAAATTAATTGCTATCTGTGAGCTGAGCTTGACGAATACTGGCAGCTAATTTGGCTCGGTCCTGTGGATTTAAGGTAATGAAATAAGCTCCGATGCGGAACTTACCTTGCTCTTCTGCAGTACTATGCACTACTTGTGCGGTTGCTGCGATATGGAAGAAGTTTTCTGGATGGCTTAAGGTAATATGGATATAAGTGCCTTCGTTAATATCTTGAGAACTAAAGAAACTTAAGCCATTCTCGGAAAAGTTGACTTGCTCGGGTACAGGCAGTAAAGATTGTACGATATTGTCATAATATGACCCGGTAATCAGATTTAATTTCTGGTTAATCAGGGATAAGATGCGAGCAATTTGTTGATCTTTTTCATTTAATTGTTCTAATTCGTAGCGAAACGCATGATCAAATTGATCTAATTCTGCAAGTAGTAGAAAATAGCGTGGCAATACGAAATGGGAATCATATGGGTCATTCAGCGCAACATCATCTGGAATGATTTGATAATTGATTCTCAACACGGCATCAATACGAGACATCACACGACGTTCAGTGTTGTCGTCAACAAGATGATGTTGTGAATTTTCCATAATAAATCACCTCGGACTAGATGGTATGTTTAAGCCAATTTCGCTGTATATAGGGTTGAGATACACTCGTGCTCGGCGGAGTAATCATTTTATTTCTTTTATCGCCTTGGTTTCCATGATTGGTTTAACCCTCGGCGTTGCTGTCCTCATTACAGTCTTATCTGTCATGAATGGTTTTGATCGTGAATTGAAAACCCGTGTCTTGGGAATGGTTCCACAAGCCACTGTTTCTTCTACTCAAATTCTAACAGATTGGCCTGAGCTTGTAAAAAAAGTTGAGCACCATCCACATGTCACTGGTGTTGCACCATTTACTCAGTTACAGGGGATGTTGACCGCACAGGGGCAAGTGGCTGGAATCATGGTGACGGGAATTGAGCCTGAATATGAAAAGAAGGTTTCGATTATCCAAAACCACATGGTTTCGGGTGATTTAAGTGCTTTGAAGAAAGGTGAGTTTGGTATTGTCCTCGGTAAGGACATGACGGATGCACTCGGATTGGGTTTAAATGACAATGTCACCTTAGTATTGCCTGAAGCAACGCCATCACCTGCAGGGGTTGTACCACGTTTTAAACGTTTTAAAATCGTTGGAATCTTTAGTGTTGGTGCTGAAGTGGATTCAATGGTGGGTTATATCGCCCTGAATGATGCTTCTACCTTATTGCGTTTACCTGATGGCGCGCAAGGTGTACGTTTAAAACTGGATGATATTTTTGCTGCTCCTAAAGTGGCCAATGATATCGTTAGTCAGCTTCCAAGTAATTTCTATGCATCAAACTGGACCTATACGCATGGCAATTTGTTTAATGCCATTCAAATGGAAAAAACCTTGGTCGGTTTGTTGCTGGTACTGATTATTGTGGTGGCTGCATTTAATATTGTGTCCTCATTGGTCATGGTCGTGACTGATAAGAAATCCGATATCGCGATTTTACGTACGCTGGGTGCTTCACCTTCGATGATTACCAAGATTTTTATGGTACAAGGTACCGTAATTGGTGTGATTGGTACGATTGCTGGGACAATCTTAGGGGTTACTTTAGCCTTAACGATCAGTGATATTATTTCCTGGTTTAATACCGTGTTAGGTTTAAATTTATTTGATGCCTACTTTGTACATTACTTGCCTTCATATCTCAGATGGCAAGATGTGGTGATCATTGTAACGGTATCTTTGCTATTGAGTTTCTTGGCAACAATTTATCCTGCATTGCGTGCAGCCAAAGTTCAACCTGCCGAGGCGTTACGTTATGAGTAAGATTGTGCTGGAATCAAAAAATATCTTTAAACATTTTGACGATGGCAAAAGCAAAGTTGAAGTGATTAAAGGTTTATCTCTTCAAGTGAATGCAGGTGAGTTTGTCTCCATTGTTGGTTCAAGTGGTTCTGGTAAAAGTACTTTGTTACATGTATTGGGAGGCTTAGAGCAACCCTCACAAGGTCAAGTATTTTTACAAGGGCAGCGTTTCGATGATTTGGGTGAAGCCGAGCGCGGTTATAAGCGCAATCAATATCTTGGTTTCGTCTATCAGTTCCACCATCTTTTACCTGAATTTTCAGCCTTGGAAAATGTGGCCATGCCTTTAATGTTGCGTAGTGAAAGCAACTTTAGAGATGTCAAAAGACAGGCTGAATATTTATTAGATCGCGTTGGCTTATCTCATCGTATGGATCATAAACCTGGCGAGTTGTCTGGTGGCGAGCGTCAGCGTGTGGCATTAGCACGTGCACTGGTAACTAAACCTGCAGTGGTTTTAGCTGACGAGCCAACAGGAAATCTTGACCGTAAAACAGCACTTAGTATTTTCGAATTACTGACAGATTTGAAAAAAGAGCTGAATATGGCCATGTTGATTGTTACCCATGACGAGCAACTGGCGCAGTCCGCTGATTCGATTTTGCATATGCAAGATGGTTTGTGGATTGATCAATAAGAAAAAAATTGATTTATCTCTTGTTAAAGCCCTGGAAACGGGCTTTAATTTTGTCCTTAGAAAAACTAAAACTTAATTTTAAAAAATGTTAAAAGTAATATTACTCAGCTGGATCGCTGGTATAACTTTGATGGGATATCATTTTAGCTTTGCTGTTCGCACTTGGTGGGTTTGGCTAATTCTAGCGATCGTGATTTTCTGCATCGGTTTATATCAAAGATCTCGGTATTTTCAATCTATTTGCTATAAGTCGGTACTGTTGATCAGTGCTAGCTGGGCTTTGTTTTGTACGGGCTTTTATTATGCGGATTCCGCCTTAGAGCAACGGCTAAGCTTAAGAGAAGTGGAGGCGCAGCCTTTTGAAGCCATTGTTTATATCAAGAAAATAGATGAGCTCACGGAGGAGGGGCGTAAACAGACAGCAGAAGTGCTGAACCGACATGCTCAGCCTGTAGATTGGTTCTTGTATTTAAGTCAATCGAATAGTCTGCTTGCTCCACAGCAAAACTTACAGTTAGGTCGTTATTATCGCCTTGAAGGTATGATCAAACCAGCCCATAGCTATGCTGTGGCAGGCGTATTCGATCAGGAAAAATGGTTTTTGCAACAAAATATCATGTCTGCATATCAGGTCAGGCATATGCAGCTTTTAACTCAGGATGACATTGATCGTCTGGGTTACCAGTGGCACCTAAAGCAACAACATACACTGCAAGCAAAATTTCTATTAAATGTTGAAATGCTGCGATTGTCATTTCGTGAAATGCTACAGATATCAGCTTTTCAACATAAAGGGTTGCTACTGGCTTTGTTGACGGGTGATGAAAGTTTATTATCAAATCGTTTAAAGCAGCAATTTCAGCAGTTGGGCATTTCACACTTACTGGCAATATCAGGCCCACATGTATTGATGTTGGCATGGTTGTTGAAATGTATGATACAGCGCTATGTTCCAACATTATATTTATGGCAACCGCGGCAGATTTTATTGCTTTTACCATTTGGGTTAAGTGTGTTGTTGTATGTGGCATTTGTTGGTTTTGAAATTCCTGCTCTGAGAACCTTGTTCACTGTCATTATCGCCAGTGTTTTTCTATTGTTCCGACAGTCAATTCAACCGTTCACCCTATTGTTTTATAGTGCCAGCCTACTTCTTATTTATGATCCATTTAGTATTCTATCCGCAGCCTTTTGGTTGTCTTATGGGGCTTGTTTTATTCTGCTGCGAATCTACCAAACCATTGAACACTTCACACAAGATCAGACCCTGACAAGCGTACAAAAGCAAATCTTGGCCATTAATATGGTTGTTGAGTCGCAATGGAAAATTTTTATCGCTTTATTACCACTGATGCTTATCTTTTTTCAGCAAATTTCTTGGTCTGCGCCGCTCAGTAATTTAATCGCGATCCCATTACTCAGTACTTTAATCGTACCACTGGATATTATTGCAGCCTGTATTTGGCTAGTAGTTCCTGCATTCGGGCTACTTTTGTTTCAGCTCAATGATGGATTGCTGTCAATATTAATGTGGATATTAAATCACTTACAGCAGCTATCTCCTCAACTCTATGGTGTTAGTTATACGCCTTTGATGTTGCTGAGTTTGACATTGGGGTTAGTGATTTTATTTATGCCGAAAGCAACAATTCCCAAGTTATGGGCTGTTATTTGCTTTTTACCAATGGTTTTGGGCGTACAGACTCAACCTACCGTATTGAATATTCTGGATGTTGGTCAGGGGCAAGCAATTTTTTTACAGCATCCTCAACAGACACTCATGATTGATACGGGTGGTTTACATGACGAAGCGAAGTTTGGTATTGGTGAGCGAGTTGATATTCCATTCTTAAGACAGCAAGGTATACGGAGGTTAGATCATTTAATTTTATCTCATCTTGATCAAGATCATAGTGGCGCATTTCCAGCAATCCAAAATGCTTTTGCGATTACTCAAGTTCAGTCAAGTGAACGAAGTGAAAAGTTCCCGTTTAAGGATAATTCCTCCTATTGCCAACAGGGTCAGCATTGGTCATATACCGATCTTGAAATTGAGATTTTGTCGCCTACGCAAGAGGGGCTAAGGATTGCTCAAGTTCAGAAAAATGAGCAGTCTTGCGTGGTTTATTTGCAATTCTCCAATGCTCAGCCGTATCAAAATTTTTTGATTATGGGAGATGCAGGATGGGAAACTGAGTATAAATTATTAAAACAATATCCTGATTTAAAAGTAGATGTATTGGTGCTAGGACATCATGGCAGTAAAAATAGCTCAGCTTATGATTTTTTAGCAGCGCTCAAACCTAAACTGGCAGTTGCGTCAGCTGGTTTTGATAATCGCTATGGTCATCCTAGTCAGGAGTTACAAAGTCGCTTGCTCGCTTTGAAAATTCCATTGTTGAATACGGCACAGACAGGCAGTTTAAGTTTTATCTTTAACAAAGGTGCCGTTGAATTAAAACAACAACGGCAGCAACGCAGGTGGCTGCAACGAGAATAGCCTAAGTATTTGTAAGTTCTTGTTGTTGCTGGCGAACTGTACGAACTTGTGCAAGTGCTTCAGCTTCATCAATGTCATAAATTTTCTTGAGCGCAGGGTTGGCACGAAAACGTTTATAGCTCCAGTGATAATGTTCAGGATAGCGTTGAATTAGTTGCTCTAAGGCCTGATGAATAATTAAGGTGCCATCTTCAGCGCTGCCTTCATAAATATTCGGATCAATCGGCTCGATATACATGTCAAAGCCACCTTGTTCATTTCTTTTGGTATAAAGAAGTAGGGCTTTGGCTTTGGTTTTTTGAATGAGTTTGGCACTTAAGCTGCTAGAGGCAAGAGGAATACCAAAATAGTTGATCATGTCTCCGCCGTGGTCAGGGGTATGATCAGGCAAAATTGCCGTAGTTCCACCTTGCTTTAAGGCTTTAAAAATTTGTCTGACACCACTTTCATCTGTGGGGACCAGATGAGCTTGTTCACGACTTCGGGCATCACGGACAAACTGGTCAGCATCTGGATTTTTTACGGGTTTATACAGGATAGTCATGGGGCTATATTGGGCGACCCATGCATTCATAATTTCCCAGGTGCCAAAGTGGGGAACAATTAACACTACGCCTTTTTTTTCTGCAAGTGCTTCATGTAAATAGTGTTCACCATGCACTTTTTGAATACGTTGAATATTTTTTTGATTGGATGAACCCCAAATACTCAAAAACTCAAAATATGACATCAACTCATTTTGAATGGTTTGTCTGGTAAGTTTTTGTCTTTGTTGCTGATCCATCTCTGGGAATACAATTTGAATGTTCAGCCCAATAATTTTTGAAAGTTTAGAGAGCTGAAAGGTACTCACCAATCCTGCAACCATACGGGCAAAAAAACGGCTAAATTGCATCGGCATGCGACTTGCGAACTTGATCAGACGATAGTTTGCATTACTGGATTTGGATTGAGTCATGTATTCAAAATGAGAACAGTTACAAAGGGAAAGTATAATGTAAAAAATAATTATAAGTTAAAACAAGTTATTTAAACAGTTTTGCTCAAATCAGCGTATATAATAAAGCCACTTTAAAACATATTGGATTGGAATCTTATGTCCGATTGGCCACCAAAACCACAAAACGAATCGACAAATAGTAATAATGTGACAGGCAAAGAATGGCAAATTTTAGAAAAAGCTGTTTTAGCTTCTGTTGAGGAACAACGCCGTAGTCGTCGTTGGAGCATCTTTTTTAAATGTTTAGGTTTCGCCTATCTTCTGATTGTCCTGATTGCAATGAGTAAAGGCTGTTCAACTTCGACAGAAAAATCAACTACGAATATAAGTAGTGATCATTTGGCTGTGGTTGATATTATTGGAACGATTGATTCATCTACCAGTCAATCTTCGGTAAATAGTGAAGATACCAATAAAGCATTAAAGCGTGCATTTGAAGCCAGTGGCAGCAAAGCCGTTGCTTTAAATATAAATTCTCCAGGTGGTTCACCAGTGCAGTCAGATGAAATCTGGCAAGAAATCCGTTATTTGAAAAAGCAGCATCCTGATAAAAAAGTCTATGCTGTGATTGGTGATATGGGCGCATCTGGGGCGTACTATATTGCTTCTGCTGCGGATGAAATCATTGTCAATCCATCCAGCCTTGTGGGTTCAATCGGTGTGATTATGCCGAACTACGGTTTAAGTGGTTTAGCACAAAAGCTTGGGGTTGAAGACCGTACTCTGACTTCTGGTAGCAATAAAGATATTTTAAGCATGACCAAGCCAATTGATCCTGCACAAAAGCAACATGTGCAGTCTGTACTTGATAATGTACACACCCACTTTATTAATGCTGTTAAAGAAGGCCGTGGTAAACGCTTGAAATCAAATGATCCAGCGGTATTCTCAGGTTTGTTTTGGACTGGGGAACAGGCAATTGCACTAGGGGTTGCTGATCGTAGCGGTAGTCTAACGACGCTGATGCGTGATCTTAAGATTGAACAAAAGATTGATTATACGGTGCAACGTAATCCGCTTGAGTCAATCTTGGGGCGTATGGGGGCTAAAATTGGTGAAGGGATTAGTAGTTCTCTTGCAGCGCAATTAGAGACACAGCAAAACGCAAAAATACAGTAATATTTCCAAAAAAGGGTTGTGTTGATCACAGCCCTTTTTTTATTCTAAAAATAACTGCACAGTTTTTCTTTTTATTTGCAATACATGTGTAGAGCGAGATAATTGATCAATCCGTGGAAATAAAAGACAAGTTTATGAAACCCTTGATTCATTTTGCCCATGCGAATGGTGTTCCATCTAAGGTTTATCAAAAGTTGTTTGATCAGTTAAAAGATCAATATGACATTATTTATGTTGCTGAGATTGGGACAGATAAGCGTTACCCAATCACACATGGCTGGACGCATTTAGTCGATCAAGTGATTGATAGCATTGTACAGCAAGCACAAGGACGTAAAGTAATTGGCTTAGGACACTCTTTGGGCTCAGTATTGACCTTAATGGCAGCCTATCGCCGTCCAGAATTATTTTCACAAGTGATCATGCTTGATCCACCCTTAATTATTGGTAAAGCTTCGTTTGTATTTCATCTGGCTAAACTCTTTAAACCGAAGCTGGTGGATAAAATTACCCCAGCAGGTTTGTCGGTACGTCGACGGGATCATTGGGATTCGCGTGAGCAAGCTGCAGCGCTTTTAGGTTCGAGAGGTTTTTATCAACACTTTGATGCAGATTGCTTTCAAGCTTATATTGATTATGCATTAACAGATGATCCTCAAAATGGTGGCGTAACACTGACCATTCCTAAAGATGATGAAGTGGCCATGTTTAGAACAACTCCATCGATGTGGTGGTTGCCAATGCCCAAGCCACCTGTTCCTGTACATTTGGCGGTGGGTCAAAACAGTGTTTTCTTAAAAGAGAAATTCCCGCAAGTCGCACAAAAAAAACTGGGAATTCCTTATTCTGTCGTGGATGGCGGGCATATGTTCCCATTAGAGCATCCACTGGAAACAGCCGATAAAATTAAAAGCTTGGTGATTTGATAAAGAAAAAACGCATCCGAGGATGCGTTTTTATTTTTAAAACTGGGTAAACTGAATGGGGCGTTCTAAAGGTTTTCGATTGAAATAAGCTTGCCCGTTTTTCCAGCTAAGCTGGCCGTTACAGAGCCATTCGGCCACTTGAGGATAAATAAAATGCTCAAGTTCGTGTACACGGTGTGCCAGACTTTCTACGTTATCATGCACACTGACTTGAATCGCGGATTGGGCAATACTTTGGCCAGCATCTAGTTCAGCCGTGACAAAATGAACGGTACAGCCATGCAAACGGTCGCCTGTATTCAATACGCGCTGATGAGTATTGATGCCTTTATAAACAGGCAACAGAGAAGGGTGGATGTTTAACATTTTGCCTTGCCAATTGTTAACAAAGCTTGGCGTTAAAATCCGCATGAAACCTGCAAGAATAACTAAATCTACTTGCCATGCTAATAGCTGCTGGTGCATGGCTTCATCGAAACTTTCTCGACTTGGATAGTCTTTATGTGAAATCACAGCGGTTGCAATATTGGCGTTCTCAGCACGTTGTAATGCGTATGCATCGGCTTTGTTTGAGAGCACACCAATGATTTGCCCTGACAGATTTGCATCTATCAGGGCCTGTAAGTTGCTACCGTTGCCAGAGACAAGGACCGCAATTCTCATTATGCAAAGATCACGCGAATTTTTTCGTCAGCACCTTCAACTGATGCAGCATTTTCTTGGATATAACCAATTTTCCATGCTTTTTCGCCTTGAGCATTCAATACCTCAATTGCTTTGTCAGCTTCGCTGGCATCAACTGCAATCACCATACCCACGCCACAGTTAAATGTACGGTACATTTCAAAGCGCTCTACGTTACCTTCACGTTGTAACAACTGGAATAATTCAGACCATTCCCAGCTTGATTCGTCAATCACAGCTTGCGCACCATTTGGAAGAACACGCGGTAAGTTACCTGGTAAACCACCCCCAGTGATGTGTGCCATAGCATGTACATCAACTTGTTTGCATAGTTCGAGCACTGGTTTAACATAAATACGCGTTGGTTCCATTGCAACGTCAGCAAGTGGGCGACCATCTACGATTTGAGTTAAGTCGACATTCTTAACATCTAAAATTTTACGTAGTAAAGAATAACCATTTGAATGTGCACCACTTGATGCCACACCAAGAAGTACATCACCAGACTTCACTTTAGTTCCATCAATAATTTTACTGTGTTCAACCACACCCACAGCAAAACCAGCAAGGTCGTAATCTTCACCTTCATACATGCCAGGCATTTCAGCAGTTTCACCACCAACCAATGCACAACCAGCAAGTTCACAACCTTTACCGATACCTGTCACTACATCTGCTGCAACATCAACATTCAAATGACCCGTTGCATAGTAGTCGAGAAAGAATAATGGTTCAGCACCACAAACAAGTAAGTCGTTTACACACATTGCAACGAGATCTTGACCAATGGTGTCGTGACGGTTGAGGTTCAGCGCCAGACGTAATTTTGTACCTACGCCATCTGTTCCTGAAACCAATACAGGTTCTTCATAACCTTTAGGGATTTTACATAGCGCGCCAAAACCACCGAGGCCGCCCATTACTTCAGGACGAGTGGTACGTTTAGCGACAGATTTGATACGATCGACCAGTGCGTCGCCCGCTTCAATGTCGACGCCCGCATCTTTATAGCTTAAACCAGTATTTGGGGTAGAAGTTGAGTTGCTCATAGTGAAGTCTCCGCAGTGGCGGCAGATTATAACCTGAATATACGAAACTCTTATGTTATTTATGCTCGAAAATGCTATCTTTAATTAAATTTTTTTTTCATTTATAACGATTACACGAAAAAAGGCTAGATTTTATGCAAGATCAGGTACTGCGTCGTATCTTTATCCTCGCTGGGCTCGCATTATTCCTTTGGGTTCTCTATTTATTAAAGCCCATTGTGATCCCTTTTGTTGGTGCTTTTTTTATTGCTTACCTATTTAGTCCTTTAGTCGATGTTCTTGTTAAAATTAAACTTCCACGTTGGTTGGCTATCAGCATCGTTTTTATAGGTATTGGTGTTACTTTGACCATGGTTTTATGGTTCTTGGTGCCATTGATTTGGAAACAGTTGATGTACGCTCGAGATAGCATTCCTGCTGGTATTCACTGGGTGAATGCAACTTTCTTGCCGTGGGTATCACATACCTTTAATGTGGTTCCAATGGAAATTGATACTGATCAAATTACCAAGGCCTTGATGGATTATATTCAAACCAATTACAGTGCGGATAGTATCCAAACGATGGCGTTAAGGGTTGCTCAGTCTGGACTGAATTTCATCCAGATTGGTGGTGTGGTTGTACTGATTCCAATTATCTCTTTCTATTTCTTACTGGATTGGGATCGTATGTTACAAAGCTTTAGACGTTTGATACCACGTCCTTATGAAGCCTCTACCTTAACCATTGTTCGTGAGTGCCATAGTGTTCTAGGTGCTTTTGTCAAAGGACAATTCCTTGTCATGCTTTTATTGGGAATTGTTTACGCTGTTGGTTTACAATTTATTGGTTTAGAAGTTGGCTTGATCATTGGCATGATTGCTGGTCTAGCCAGTATTATTCCTTATTTAGGATTTGGTGTCGGAATTATTGCAGCTATCATTGCAACACTGTTCCAGTTTGGACTTGACTGGACACAATTGCTGCTAGTGGGTGTTGTCTTCATGATTGGCCAAATGGTCGAAGGTTATATTCTTCAGCCATTTTTACTGGGTGATAAAATTGGTTTGTCGCCAGTTGCAGTTGTTTTTGCTGTACTTGCAGGGGCACAACTAGGTGGATTCCTTGGCATGTTAATCGCTTTACCTGTTGCAGCAGTTATTGTGGTACTGCTAAAACATGCACGCGACCATTATGAAAAAAGTCGTTTATATGGTCTGCCAACTGAAGTTGTGCTGGCAGAAGGGCAAACCAAGCATATAAATGTTGAAACAGATCATGTAGAGCTTGATATTCAAATTAAAAACTCTCAAGATACAGAGACTTCAAACACGAATGACTTAAAGTAATTGAGGAAAAAATTAAGGATATGCGTCAACTCCAACTGGATATAGAACCACAACTCGATGCCCGAATCAGTGATTTTTCGGGGCCGGGTTGGGGGCCTGTGGTTGACGCAGTTAGACAGTTACATGCCGGATTAGTCAGCCGCTTTTATGTTTATGGCGGGGCAGGTACTGGCAAGAGTCACTTACTTTCTGCGATTTGTGATTCTTATCTGGAGCTCGGTCGCCCAGCAATTAAAGTCTCATTACTAGAATTATTAGATGCACCTATTGAAGCCATTACTTCATTAGAATTTTATGATTTGGTCGCTTTGGATGATATTGATGCGATCAGTGGTGTTCCACATTGGCAGAAAGCTGTATTTCATTTGATGAATAATCATGAGGGGCAGTTGGTTTTTTCCTCTCGTGTGGCGCCTATTGAATTAAAATTAGAATTACCTGACTTACAGTCAAGGCTGACCCAAGCTGTGAGTGTTAAAGTACCTAATGGCAGTTCTTATAGTGATCGACAAGCCCTGTTGCACTCGGTCATGACGCGCCGAGGTATTCATTTTGACCAGCAAATTGTTGACTATTTATTGAGTAATGGGCCGCATCAGGCTTCGATTTTATTACAGAGATTGGCTCAGCTTGAAAAAATGCTCAAAGGCGAGAAAACTAAACTATCAAATACAACACTTAAGCAAATTTATGCATTGATTGATGAATATCGCCAATAGTATAAAATTTCTTGAGTAATTTTGAGAGCTATGACAAAGTACGCACAAAGGAATGTGGTTGTAAACAGCTAGTTTGCAAGACGAAAAAAAATGAAAAATAGAAGGAGATTGGTATGCTCAAACGGATGCTTGCCTGTGCTTTATTTACCGTTACTGGATATGCATATTCTGCGGATATTCAAGTCACAACATTAGTTGATGAAGACAAAGATGACGCCGTTTGTTCATTACGAGAAGCTGTCGAGTTTTTAAATAAAAGAAGCCAAAAAGAATTTGAAAATGGTTATCACGGATGTGGTAACAAGGATGCAAGCAATACAATTGTTTTACAACGCGATCAAACCTATCAACTTAACTCGGCATTAAATATCAAAGCCGCGATGACAATTCGTACTGTAGTGAGTGATGGTTTTAATGATAATAAAAAAGGATTGAACAATGCGACGCTTAAAATGGCGGGAAATGATCGTCTTTTTGTCATTGATGATAATAATGTTGAAAGTGCATTACTTGCAGTTAATTTGATTGAATTAAATTTACAAGGTGCTGCAAATAAGCTGAATGACGGCGGGCTAATTCTTAATCGTGAAAGTCTATCGATTCAGTATTCTCGCCTTACAGGTGGTTCTGCAAACCGTGGTGGTGCAATTTATAATGCTGGGGTTTCATCGGATGCGAAGAACACTGCAGGCTATGTTTTTATTAATAATAGTATTTTTCAGAATAATAAAGCAGATCAGGGGGCAGTCATTTATAGCGAAATGCCAATGTACCTGATTACACAATCGGTCATACGTGACAATGAAGGTGTAGCAGGGCTAAATGGTGCTTTATTATTTGTTCAAACGGGCTTCAATAATGACACGATAGCTGGGGCACTTGCCGTAAGATCTTCCGGTATTCGTAGTAGCACTATTTTCCATAATAAAGGCGGTTATGTAGCGAATATTCGTGAAGGCATGATCCTTAATAATAATACGATTATTAAGAATGCTGCGGGGCTGTATTTACAATCTTTAAATTTTAAAGTAACGACAGAAGAAGATGTCAATGGAGTGAAAAAAGAAACAGTCAAAGAGTACCCAAGCTCTTATGTGTCGAATAGTGTTTTAGTTGCAAATGGAAATAGTAATTGTGGTACTACCTCAGACGATACCACGATTGTTCAAAGTAATTTAACGACATCAGAGTGCGACCGTAATGCGGGTGAACGATTACCCAATTTTATGTGGAATCAGAATGACTCTGAGCAAACATTAATTGCTGGCGGTACAAATGATGAAGGGATTTGTGCTGCTCCTCCAGCAAAAGGATTATTATGTCCATACTCGACGCCAAAAGATCAAATGCTGGGTTTCTTTAAACCACGTTTACTCACTTCTTATAAGCAGTTATCGGATTCGCTCATTGTCAATAAAGGACGCATTTATAGTGATGGTACGACCTTTAGTTTAGCGAGTTGTGAAGCAACTGACCAGCGTGGGAAAAGCCGTACGGGCTTTAATGAGTTGTGTGACTTAGGCGCAATTGAACTGGTTGTTAACCGGGGGGAGATTCCAATCGTTGGTCAAGATATTTTATATGGACAAATTGCGAAATTCAGTATTGCAGAGAGTTTGTTAGATGGTGAATTGTTAGATCCAGCCACATGCGAGGCTCAATTAGGTAAACGTCCTGATGGCCAGCCTTGGCAAGTTGGTTGTTTGCAAGTGGTTCAAACCCAAACGCCATCTAAAGGAAAGCTAACTCTTGATCAGGATGGTAATGTAACTTACGTGCCTGATAGTGATTGGCATGGTGCAGATAAATTTAACTTACGTGTTATGACGACAACGACTCGTTTTAATGATGTATCAAACTATTTTATTGATATTCCAGCAACAATTGTACAAGACCCACCAAACACTTTTAAAAGTAAAACCGTAAATGTAGGAAGTTTTGGTCTAGGAGCGATCTTGGCATTATTCGGTTTAATAGGATTGCGCCGCTTAAAATCATAATCAGGGATGTGATGAGATGAAATATTATAGAAAAACAATATTAGCAACTATGGTTTTGGCAACTATGCCGTTGTTAGCTGCCACCAGCAGCACGCCCATTAAGGTAACTACATTTGTGGATGAGGATGGCGAAAATCCAAATGCTTGCTCATTACGTGAGGCAATAAAAACTGCCGAGACGCGTGTCTCTTATGGTGGTTGTGTTGTAACAGATACCTTACCAAGTACGCAAAAAGTTATTCAGCTGGAAAAAGGGGTATATACCCTGAAAAAGGAATTGACGCCAAATGTGAGCGTTTCAATTCTAGGGGCAAGTCCTGTAAATTGGGAAGGAAAAAATGTCCTGCTAAATGATGTTGTTAATCAATATCCAGCTCAAATCCCATTACAAACAACAATCAAAGCAGAAAATTCACGTATTTTTAACACGACACTTGGTGCCAAGGGTTTAAGCCTAACCAATTTGATTTTAACAGGTGGACGTTCGGCTGATTTTGGTGGTGCAATATATGCAGGTGCTGATGTTGCATTACAAAGTACACAAATCCTTGATTCTGAGGCAAAAGAAGGTGGAGCTATTTTTTTAGCTGGTCCTTCAACGACATTAACATTGAATAAGAGTGTGATTCAGGGTAACCGTGCGGAGAAAGGCAGTGTACTGTCGATGAGTTGCTTTAATGATATTACATATGCAAAGCGGACCATCAACTTAACCTCCAACAGTTTTATTAATAATGGTTCACCAAATTCAAGTAGTATGATTGAGTTTTGTGGAGAATCTACAGCAACTTTAACGACCAATACCATTGCAAAAAATATTGTAAATAATTCAACAGGAAATCTACTTAAATTCACTGGTGATACCAAAGCTGGAACTGTAGAAGATAATAAGTCTAGTATTTTAAGTAAAACCAGTATTTTAAGCTTGACGAGTAATACAATCGTAGAAAATCAAGCTTTTACGACGCTTCTCTATGATAAAATTGGTGCTAAATTATTACAGTTCAATGTTCTTGCTTATAATGGTGATAGCAATACATATGCCTGTCGATATTTATTTGGAAATGTCGCTGATCAAGAAGGGGTAGGTCTTGGAATTGCTTACAATGCACTTGCGCTCAAGCAGGATGGTTCTAGTTCTGTAGTAAATAATGTGTGTGATGTGCCAAAAGCGTCGCTTAAAGACAATAAAACCAATTTGAATGTAAGTGCGATTGATTTTAATACCTTATTGAGCCCTTTACAAAAAGCTTCAGCTGATACGGCATTCTTACCAATGTATTACCCTAAAAAAAATGCGACAAGCGTGCCTAGCGATGATAAGGGGAATACAAAATTAGTTGGCTTATTAGATGTTGATGGAGTCAATTGTAGTTTGACGGACCAGCGTGGTTTAGCCCGTATCACCGACGGCACTTTATATTATGACCCTAAAGCAAGCAACCGCTGTGATATTGGTTCGGTTGAACTAATGAAGTTTACAGCAGGTGATTTACAGGATCTAACCAATACATCGATTAGCAGCTTGATTACAAGTTATCAAACACAATATGACTTTTTCGATAATTTGGTGAAAAATCCAAATAATCCTGATTTTTTAACGTATTACAAATCTCGTTTGGATCAATATCAAAAATTATTGCAATACACCAAAGCTAATTTACATTATCGTGCAATTTACATTGATTTAAGAAATTATCAACTACCTTTACCACAAGATGTACAGCAAGCTGATGGCAGTTATAAATTACAGTTCTTTAGCCCAGATTTATATGATGTAACGACAGAACCTTTAGGTAAAGGACAGATCAATGATACGGTTACTGATATAGATAAAAGTGATATAGAAAATTTGGTGTGTACTTGGAATAAAGATTTACAGCAAATTATTTTTTATCGAAAAGATGACAGTGTTACTCAAGCTGGTGACAAGATTTTCTGTAAATATACGATTACCTCTAAACCAGGAACTAGTCCACAAGTGAGTTCATCTGGTTTAATCCGAGCAGCATTTGTAAATATTGCACCAGTTGCAACAAATACATCCTTAACTTTCAAATATAAAGAAAAGCAAAAGTTAAGCTTAAACTTATTAAATTTTGCAAATGACAATGGCGATACAGGCGAGGGTGGATCTGGGCCAGAAAAGAATCCGAATAAACCTCAGTTTTGGAAGAATGCCGAAGGTATCGAATTACCAATTCGTTTAACCAATGTGCCAACCAAAGATCTAGGTATTACGGCAGATCGCCAAGGTGCTTGCCCTGCGCCAGATGAAAAAGAAACCTGCTATGGTGGTAATATTTATGTTCAAGAAGTTAATGCATTTAATCCATTTAACTTCTCATTTAACTACCAAGTTTACGATGCTGATGGCGTATCCTCCAATGTGGCGACAGTGCGAACCATTAGCACGGCAACCACAACAGACGATACACGTTCTGCCAGTAACAGTGGGGGGGGAGTTTTAGTTTTTATTCAGTATTGGGGTTGTTGGGGTTATTGGCTTATCGCCGCTTTAAAAGTAAATAACCCGAAATATAATAATAGCGCCATTTAGGCGCTATTGTTATTTCTATACACTATAAACTCAGTGCTCAGAATATTTACTGAGATATTCTTCTCTAATATTTATCCGTTCTTCGGTACTGGCATTTAACATGCGCTTACGTAATGTATTGCGTTCCTGTGTGCTCATCTTTTGCCAGACATCACGCATTTTTTGTTTTTCATCTTCTGGCAGTTGCGTGAACCATTCCATCCTTTGCTGTAGTTGAGAACTCTGGCTATTAGGAACTTCTTTCAAGGTTTGGTAACGTTTAATTAAAACACGTTGCTCTTCAGGCGATAGATCATCCCATGCTTCTTCTGTTGTGGCTTTATTGGGTTTAGAAAATACCCAAAAGCGTTCAGATCCTGCAAAACTGGTTTGTAGTAACCCGAGCGTACACACAACAAGTGCTAATTTTTTAGCTGCCATGTGGAACCTTATCCTCACCTAAGACCAATAACATCTCCATATCTTCAACCATTTGCGGCGAAAGCTTTGGATTTACGACAACCTGATTTTGTGGTTGATCAGCAAGCTGTAAAGAGCTTGGCAGAACCACAATTCCCATGATTGCAGCAGCAACAGCAAAACCTGTCATTTTCCAGATACTATAATAAGAAGTTGGCTTCTTTTGTATCGTATCTAGAACATGATTCATGACTTGCATTTTGTTGTGATGCTGCTCTTTCGCAAGTTGGTCAAGTCTGGAAGTCACATGGTTCGTGAACTCATCTTTTTTCATCTGATGATCCTCCTGTATGTGGGTTTAAATGCTCAAGAGCAATTCGAAGTCCCTGAATTGCACGGTGGTAATGCGTTTTAACGCTGCCTTCGCTGCAATCCATAATTTGTGCTGTGGTCATTGTGTCGAACCCTTCCCACGCTCTGAGCATAAATGCCTGTTGTTGACGAACAGGTAGCTGATTGATCGCTGCCTGAATTTCCTCCATCGTGACTTCCTGATCAAGAAATTCAAATGGATTAGGCGTAGATTCATCTACAACATCAATGATTTCTTCATCATCATCTAAACTAATTTTTTTAAATAAAGAAAAAGGACTTGCTCGACGAGCTTCCTTTCGTCGCCAGTCTTGGAGCTTGTTGTTCAATATGGTATAGAACAGGGGATACCATTCATCGGTACTTTTGTCGGCATATGATTTATGTAATGAAATAAATGCTTCTTGCACTAAATCCATGGCAATGCCTTGTTGCCCCTGTGTTGCACTTTCCATCATAACCAAGGCACGACCTGTAACGTCCTGCATGAAAAAACGCAGGCGTTGTTCAACAGTACTACGATCAGTACTGTTTTCAATTCGAGCCTTTTTCGGTGCTAAATCCATAGAGATGGAAAATCCTGTCATGGATACCCACCATTAATTCCAATTCATTAATCATATAACGTTGAAAATGGTGAGCGCGTTGACAACTTAAGCAATTATTTTTAGTAGTGTAATTGATTTTCTCAGTAAAAAACTCGTAGTTAAAATAATTTAACGTTTTACTGACGTTGACGAACCATTTCAAAAAAACACACAGAGCCTGCAATCGCAACATTGAGGGACTCTTGCCCACCCGGTTGAGGGATTGTCACAGCTTGAGCATGTGCTAGCGCATAATCACTCGCACCTTGACCTTCGTTACCTAAAATCCAGACACAGGCTTGGGTTAAATCCTTGCTATATAGGCTGGTTGAACGATGTGAACTGGTGACAAACACAGGTATTTGAAATTTTGGTAAAATATCCGTGAGCTGAAAGTTTTCAAAACATTGAAGACTAAAATGAGCCCCCATACCTGCTCGAAGCACACGTGGAGACCATAGTGCAGCTGAACCTTGTGTGCAAATCACCTGCTTGATGTTTGCAGCGGCAGCAGAGCGGAGGAGTGTACCTACATTTCCAGGATCTTGAACATTTTCTAGAATTAAAGTGTCGGCCTTAAAATCAATGGTGGCAGCAGTTTTGGGTAGGTCGACAATCGCTAGACATGGTAGGGTGGTACCCAAGGTGCTTAAATCCTTATATAGGACTTCACTGATAACGAAGATGTGACCTTGGTGGAGTTCGATCACTTCTTGTAAATCTGGATGTTCTAAGGCTTGTTCAGTGCTAAATAAAGAAAAGATTTTTTTCTGTTGCTGTAACCACGCCAAGCACAGATGTGTACCTTCTAGAACGGTTTGCTGATGTTTTTTTCGAGCACTGTTGAGCTCGATCAGCCCACGCAAATGTTTGATTTTTGCATTGTCTTTTGATTCTAGGAAAATAACCGCCATAAAATAACATCCGAAAGGGTATTATAAATTTATAATACCCTGATTATAAAAGTAATTAGTGATAGCTTGTTACGCGTTCGACTTCATTTTTAGAACCAATAATTACTGGAACACGTTGGTGTAATTCAGTTGGTTGGATTTCCATGATACGAACACGACCTGTTGTAGAAGCACCGCCTGCTTGTTCAATCAGCATGCTCATTGGGTTTGCCTCATACATTAAACGTAAACGACCTGCTTTCTTTGGGTCTTTTAAGTCGTAAGGATAAAGGAAAATACCACCACGGCATAAGATACGGTGGATATCACCAACCATGCATGCCACCCAGCGCATGTTGAAGTCTTTTTCACGGACAGAGGTTTTACCTGCTAACAGCTCATCAATATAACGTTTTACCGGATTTTCCCAGTGACGTTGATTAGATGAATTAATTGCAAATTCTTGCGTATCTGCTGTAACTTGCACTTGTTCTGTTGTTAACAGGAAGTTCTTTGTGGTCGGATCAAAAGTAAAGAACACCACACCAGAACCCACAGTAAGCACGAGCATGGTCGATGGGCCATACAGTACATAACCAGCAGCAACTTGTTCTGTACCAGCTTGCATAAAGTCAGCAGATTGAGTCACTGCATTCTTTGCAGGAAGAATAGAGAAAATTGTACCGACACACATGTTAATGTCGATATTGCTTGAACCATCGAGTGGATCAAATAAAACCAGATATTTACCATTTTCCTGAGCAGGGGTGAAATCATCTAATTCTTCGGAAGCTAAACCGCCTACTTGAGGATGTGCTTTTAATGCATCAATCAGGTAGTCATTTGAAATAACGTCTAATTTCTTTTGTGTTTCACCTTGAACATTTTCATTGCCAGCACTGCCTAAAATACCTGCTAAAGCACCTTTTTGTAGGGCTTGATCAATAGTTTGGCAAGTAGCAGCAATTGTTTCGATGACTTGTGCCAACTCTGGAGTCAAATTCCCATTTTGTTGTTCTAGATATTGGGTCAAAGTAAGGTTTGACATATTGAATAGCTCCGATTTAGCCGTGTCAAAATTGATAAAAAAGAATGTGGCTATTCTAGATGAGATCGTGCAAAAATAAAAATTATCTTACTTTATTTATGTTGCTTTTATGATTACAAGTACGCCATTACATGCTATGTTGCATAGATACTAAACAGGATGTTTGGAGGTTAAATATGACAACCAAGAATTTTGAGGCAACGCCCACGCCAAGTGAGCCCATTAGCTTAGATACGATTTCCAAAGAAAATGTGAAGGATGCATGGAAACAGTATGAGGCCAAGCCTGAATATAAAAAGTTTAACAAGCACGATTTGATTGAGTCGATGCAAAGCAAGCCAGATACTCAGTCTTCGTCTTGATCAATAAATAAAAATGCTCACCTTAAGTGAGCATTTTTATTTAAAGCGTAACCACGATTATTTTAATAGTGGTGGAACGGCTTCATAGTTGATTTCTACACGGCGGTTTTCTTTCCATGCAGCTTCATCATGGCCTGCGTTGACAGGTGATTCTTTACCGTAGCTGACTGCTTCAAGTTGCTGTGGATTTACACCGTTGGTAATCAAAAAGCTTTCAACCGCTTTTGCGCGACGTTCGCCAAGCGCCATGTTGTATTCACGTGTACCACGTTCATCCGTATGACCTGTAAGAGCAACACGAGAGTTGGCATTGGCAACCAAGAACTGAGCATGTGCTTGAAGTGTTTGATAGTCTTCATTTGATAAATCGCTGCTGTCATAGTTAAAGTGAACAACGCGTTTTGCCAAGAATGCTTTGTTTGCAGCAGTTACACCTTTTGAAGATGCGCCAGCCAAGTTTTGTGCATTGAGTGCTGCATCTTCGCTTAAACCCTCGGTACTGACTGTTGATGAACCATTTGGATTGGTACCTGTGGTAATTTCAGCAGCCGGTTTACGACTTGCACAGCCTGTAAATACAAGCGTTGCAGCAATAAGTGGAAGCGTTAGATATTTAATGTTCATTTGATTCTCCAATAAACTAAATTTATTTTGGTGCCCAAGCTGGTTCACGAACTTCACCTTGCTCACTTGGCAAATTCATGCGGAAACGGCCGTCAGTAGACATGACGGATAGCAAACCACGACTACCTTCACGCGTTGCATAAACCACCATTTGTCCATTTGGTGAGAAGCTTGGCGATTCGTCTAAACTAGTTGGTGTAAGAATGTTGGTAATGCTGGTATTGATATCTTGAATTGCGACTTTATAGTTACTACCGCTTGGGCGATGAACCAAAGCAATTTTTTTACCATCGGCACTTAGCGTACCGCGTGCATTGAAAGCACCTTTGAAGGTTAAGCGTTTAACTGAACTATCATCAAAGCTGTAGCGATAAATCTGTGGTGAGCCACCGCGGTCTGAGGTAAAAATGAATGATTTACCATCGGGTGCATAGCGTGCTTCAGTATCAATCGCAGTATCATTGGTCATACGCTGTACTTGACGCGTACTTAAATCCATTTGATAAATTTCAGGATTACCATTCATCGATGCGGTAAATAGCATTGATTTACCATCTGGTGAGAAGCTTGGTGCGCCATTTAATCCACGGAAGCTGGCTAAAACTTCACGTTGGCCTGTGGCTAAGTCTTGCAGATAAATCGCAGGACGCTTGGTCTCAAATGACACATATGCAATTTTCTTGGCATCTGGTGTCCAGGCTGGAGAAAGAATAGGATCGCGTGAAGACAGGACAGTTTTAGGCTGTTCGCCATCAGTATCAGCAATTTGCAAAGTATAACGTTGGGCTGGCGTTGCCTGATTACGTAATACATAGGCAATACGACCGCTAAAGTCACCCGCAATACCCGTTAACGCTTGATAAATCGTATCACTGATCATATGACCAGCTTGGCGTATACGTGAGCTTGGTACAGTGAGTACCTCATTCAGTAGATATTTTTGTTTTTGTACATCATAAAGCTGGTAATGAATTTCAAAGGTATTGGCATCAACCGCTTTCATTTGCCCAACGACAACGTAAGGTACACCCGCATTTTGCCAATCAGCTGCTTGAACCTGATTTAGGCTTGCAGTTGCTGGTAAATTTTGAGATGCGCTGGTAAAACGACCTGAACGATTTAAATCACTTTCCACGATAGGATAGATCGCATTGTCATTTGCAAAGGGGACAATCGCGATTTTAGGGGCTTGTTCAGGGGCTTTTGCAATCTCGAGGTGTAATTGTGCGAAAGTTGCTGTTGGAACAACAGTGCTAATCGCAGTGAAAACTGCTAAAGAGATGAGGTGTTTACGAGTCTTGTCCATAGTTACAATTACTTGCGTTCGTATTTTTGTGGCTGTTGATTATTTAACATAGTTACATGCTTTGTGCTATTAAAAGCATGTAACGTTAACTATTCATTACTATTTTGCAGTAAAACTTGAAGTAAAGCTTCTTGCTTCACGGCGGGCAACAGGATCATCTGGCATTGGGTAGGGTGCTGCGGCGCGAACAGCTGCTTCTACACTGGCTTTCACATCAGGATCACTTGCAGAAACAACAACAGAAAGTACTGCACCACTGTCACTTAAGGTTACACGTGCGCTGGCACGTTGTCCTGAAGAGCCCGATGGCATATTCCAAGCCCGATAGATTTTTTGTTCAAAGTCGCGTTTAGCCGTTGAAGCCACACGTTTTGCATCAGCCTTTTTCTGAGCTGCTTCTTGTTCCGCTTTTTTGGCTGCAGCCGCTTTGGCGTCTGCTTCAGCTTCGGCTTTACGTTTCGCATCAGCGTCTGCTTTTGCTTTGGCATCTGCATCGGCCTTGCGTTTCGCATCTGCATCGGCTTTGCGTTTGGCATCAGCGTCCGCTTTTGCTTTGGCATCTGCATCGGCTTTACGTTTTGCATCTGCATCAGCTTTACGCTTAGCATCAGCGTCTGCTTTTGCCTTCGCATCAGCATCAGCTTTGCGTTTTGCATCAGCATC